>NZ_LFKW01000052.1:0-9020 GCF_001040865.1 Cellulomonas sp. A375-1
CCGCCGGACGCCTCTGACCCGTCGCGGCGGGGTGCTCGCCAGGGCGCGTGCTCACGCAGGGCGGGTGCTCACGCAGGGCGGGCTCAGCCGGGCGGGTGCTCAGCCGGCGGTGGCCAGGGCGTAGCCCGCGCGGTCGTCCTCCAGGTCGCCCGTCGCGCCCGCACGCACCGCGCGGCCGCCGAGCACGAGGGTGTAGGCCCAGAACGCCGCGAGCGCGAGCGCGCCGATGACGATCTTGACCCACCACACCAGCCCGGACCCGGTGACGAACCCCTCGACGAGCCCCGACAGCGCGAGCACGCCCACGAGCCCGATCGCTGCGGTGAACAGTGCGCGCGCCTCCTGGGCGAGCGCGCGGCCGCGCGTGCGCGGACCCGGCGCCAGCCACGCCCAGAAGACCTTGAGCCCGGCCGCACCCGCGACGAACACCGCCGTGAGCTCGAGCAGGCCGTGGGGCGCGATCAGCGTGAGGAACACGTCGAGCGCGTCGTGCGCCGCCATCATGCCGCCGATGTTCCCGATCGCGACCGCGTTGGACCACAGGAAGTACACCGGGCCGATCCCGGTCACGCCCGTCCCGACGCACAGCGCCGCGAGCAACGCGTTGTGCGTCCAGACGGTCGCGGCGAAGCCGATGCCGGGGTCGTAGTACGACGCGAACGCGTTGTCGACGTACTCGCGCTGCTCGGCGGGCGTGCCCATCGCGGCGAGCGCGTCGGGGTTCGTCGCGACCCAGACCCCGGCCACCACCGCCACCGCGAGGAACGCGACCATCACCGCGACCGTCCACCAGCGGAGCCGGTAGAACGCCGCGGGAACGGTCACCACGACGAACCGGACGGCGTCGCGCCACGAGGGCTCGTGGGTCCCGGCGATCGCCGCACGCGCGCGTGCGACGAGCTGCGACAGGCGCGTCACGGTCTCAGGGTCGGGGGCGGCCGACCGGATGGTCGACAGGTCGGTCGCGGCGGCCTGGTAGAGGCGCACGAGCTCGTCGGCCTCGGCACCCGTGCGCCGCCGAGTACGGATCAGCTCGTCGAGGCGCTGCCACGACGCCGAGTGCACCGCCTGGTACGCGTCGAGGTCCATGCGCTCAGCCTGCCATCCCCGCCGACCGGCTAGGGTGCGGTCGCGGCGTCGCCACGCCGCGCGAGCACCGGACGGACGACGAGGAGGACCGTGGACACCATCGTCATCGGTGAGGGCGTCGAGCTCGACGCCCGGCCGGCGTCGGCGATCTCGCGGATGCTGGGCGCGCTGATCGACCTGGCGGTGCTCGTGGCCGTGCTGCTGCTCGTGGCCATCCTGCTCACCAACGTCGCGCGGATCGGCGTGCCCGAGGCCGTCGCCGACGTGGGAGGCACCGTCGCGATCGCGTTCGTGCTGATCGTGCTGCCCACGACCGTGGACACCCTGACGCGCGGCCGCACGCTCGGCAAGCTCGCTGTCGGCATCCGCGTGGTGCGCGACGACGGCGGACCGATCGTGTTCCGCCAGGCGTTCGTGCGCGCGCTCGTCGGCGTGGTCGAGCTGTGGCTCACGTTCGGGTCGGTCGCGCTGATCTGCTCGCTCGTGCACCCCCAGGGCAAGCGCGTGGGCGACATCCTCGCCGGGACGTACGCCGTGCGGGTGCGCGGCGGGGCGGGGGGACGGGCGCCGCTCGTCATGCCGCCGCACCTGGCCGCGTGGGCGCGCACCGCGGACATCGCGCGTCTGCCCGACGGCCTGGCGCTGTCCGTGCGGCAGTTCCTGGGACGGGCGACGCGCCTGCACCCCGGCTCGCGCGTCGAGCTCGGGACGCGCCTGACCCACGAGGTCCAGCGCTACGTCCGGCCGCTGCCGGCCCCCGGCACGCACCCCGAGGCGTTCCTCGCCGCGGTGCTCGCCGAGCGCCGCGACCGTGAGCTCGTCGCCGAGCAGCGCGCGAGCGTGCGCCGCGACCAGGAGGCCGTGCTGCTGCACCGCCTCCCGCACGGAGTCCTCGACCCGCCGTCGTGAGTCGCGCGGCTCGTCCGACGGGCGTGACGCCCTACTCGCGCCGGAGGTCGGGTTCGAGGTAGATCACGGTCGCGCTCGGCTCGGCCGCGCGCACGCGCGCCTCGGCGTCGTCGATCGCCCGGGCGACGTCGGCCGCGGAGACCGCGGCGGGCACCTCGATCTTCGCCGCGACGAGGATCTCCTCCGGGCCCAGGTGCAGCGTGCGCAGGTGGATGACGGACGCGACGCCCTCCCCGACCAGCGCGCCGCGGATCCGGCCCACGGACTCCTTGGTCGCCGACTCCCCGAGGAGCAGCGACCGCGTCTCCATGGCGAGCACGACCGCGATCACGACGAGCAGCACGCCGATGCCCGCGGTGCCGACCGCGTCCCAGCGCCCGTCGTCGGTCGCCAGGGTCAGGCTCACGCCGAACAGCGCGAGCACGAGGCCGATCAGCGCGCCGAAGTCCTCGAGCAGCACCACGGGCAGCTCGGGTGCCTTGGCCGTCCGGATGAACTGCACCCACGACTGCGTGCCGCGCACCTGGTTCGACTCGTGGATCGCGGTGCGGAACGAGAAGGACTCGAGTCCGATCGCGACGACCAGCACCACGACGGGCACCCAGTGCCACGACTCGATCGGGTGCGGGTCGGCCCACTTGTGCCACGCCTCGTACAGCGCGAACAACCCACCGAGCGAGAACAGCACGATCGAGACGATGAACGCGTACAGGTAGCGCTCACGTCCGTACCCGAAGGGGTGCTCCTCGTCAGCCGCGCGGCGGGCGCGCTTGCCGCCGACCAGCAGCAGGACCTGGTTGCCCGAGTCGGCCAGGGAGTGCACCGCCTCCGCGAGCATCGAGCTCGAGTGCGTCAGCAGGTATGCGATGAACTTCGTGACCGCGATGCCCAGGTTGGCCGCGAGTGCCGCGACGATCGCCTTGTTGCCGCCCGAGTGCGCCATGCGCCCGATCCCCTCTCCGTCAGGTCCGCGCACACCCTAGCGGCGCTCAGGCGGGTGTGGCCGCCGACTCCAGGAGCACCGGGATGCCGTCGCGCACGGGGTAGCGCAGCGGACGCTCGGGGTCGGTCGAGACGAGGACCGGGTTGCCCTCGTCGTCGGTCCCGTCGACCAGGGTCGCACCCGTCACCGGGCAGCGCAGCAGCTCGCGCGCCCAGGACTCGAGGCCGCCGGGGACCGCCGTCAGGTCGTCGCTCATGCCGTGGCTCCCGCCTCGTCGGACGCGCTCGCGTACTCCGGCTCGCCCTGGCGGACCAGCGACAGCACGTCGTCGCGCACCTTGATCATGATGTCCTCGTCGGCCGCCTCGACGTTGAGCCGCAGCAGCGGCTCGGTGTTCGACGCACGCAGGTTGAACCACCACTGCGGGTGGGAGTCCCAGTGCGAGACCGTCAGGCCGTCGAGCTCGTCGACCTCGACGGGACCCGCGCCCTGCTGCGTCACGTACGCCTCGACGACGCGTCCGCGCGCGTCGGGGACCGAGGAGACGCGCGAGTTGATCTCGCCCGAGGCCACGTACGGCTGGTACGCGTCGGACAGTGCCGACAGCGGGTGCGGCTGACCGCCGAGCGCCGCCAGGACGTGCAGCGCCGCCAGCATGCCCGTGTCGGCGAAGAAGAAGTCCCGGAAGTAGTAGTGCGCGGAGTGCTCGCCGCCGAACACCGCGTCGTGCTCGGCCATCTGGTCCTTGATGAACGAGTGCCCGACGCGCGTGCGGACGGTCCGCGCACCCGCGGCCTGCAGCAGGTCCGGCACGACGCGCGACGAGATGAGGTTGTGGATCACGGTCGGGGTGCGTCCGGCCGCCTGCTCACGCGCGGCCTCGCGGAGCCCGACGAGCGCGGTGATGGCCGACGGGGAGACCGGGTCGCCGTTCTCGTCGACGACGAAGCAGCGATCCGCGTCGCCGTCGAACGCCAGGCCGATGTCGGCCCCGTGCTCGACGACCGCGCGCTGCAGGTCGACGAGGTTCGCGGGCTCGAGCGGGTTGGCCTCGTGGTTCGGGAACGTGCCGTCGAGCTCGAAGTACAGCGGCACCACCTCGAGCGGCAGCGCGGGCAGGCCCGCGCCCGTGCCGAGCACCGCGGGCGCCGTGAAGCCGCCCATGCCGTTGCCCGCGTCGACGACGACCTTCAGGGGGCGGATCGCCGACAGGTCGACGAGCGAGCGCAGGAACTGCGCGTACTCCGTCAGCATGTCGCGCGACGTGACGGTGCCGCGCTCGTCGTCGGCGACCTGCGGCACCTCGCCGCCCAGGTAGTCGCCCGCGAGGTCACGCACCGCGGCGAGGCCCGAGTCCTGGCCCACCGGGCGGGCGCCCGCGCGGCACAGCTTGATGCCGTTGTACTGCGCCGGGTTGTGGCTCGCGGTGAACATGGCGCCCGGGATGGCGAGCTTGCCCGAGGCGAAGTAGAGCCCGTCGGTGGACGCCAGCCCGATCGTCACGACGTCGACGCCGCGTGCGGTCAGACCGTCGGCGAAGCCCGCGACGAGCTCGGGGCCGGACGGGCGCATGTCGTTGCCGATCACCACGGTCGGGCGGCTGCCCGCAGGCGTCTCGGGGATCACCACGACGTCGGCGAACGCGGCACCGATCGCTCGCGTGACGCGCGCGTCGAGCTCCTCGGGGACGAGCCCTCGCACGTCGTAGGCCTTGATGAACGCGGACAGGTCGACTCGCTCGGCACTCACTGCGGCATCGTATCCGCACCGCGCGCACCTGCCGTCGTCGGGCGGCGCGCGCTCCGAGGGCCGTCGCGGCAGAGCCGGGCCGCGCCGCGCTCGTCAGCCGGTGCCGGTGACCTCGCCGCGGGTGAGCGGGGTGCCGTCACCGTCGAGCGCGAACCAGTTCGTGATCTCGCACGCCGGGCACGAGACGAACGTCGCCGCCCGCCCGTCGGGCAGCGACATGCGAATGCGCGTCAGCCGGACCTCGCCGCAGCCCTGGCACGCCTCGGTGCCCGGCGGCAACGGCCCCTGCGGCTGGCTGATCGACCCCAACGACTCCTGCTGAGCAGCGGCCCGTGCCCGGGCCGCATCCCCCCTGCGACGTGCCACGGCCTAGACGGCCCCGTCAGGCGAGGTCACGTCGGGGCCCGTGCCGCGCAGCACCCGGAGGTGGCCGCGACGGGGGGCGTCCGCGAGTGCGGCGGGCTCCGGGACCACGGCGGTCGCGGACGTGACCGCGACCGGCTCCGGGGTGCGCCCGGCCTCACGGACCGCGTCGGCCAGTGCGAGCAGGTCGTCGCGGCTCGGGGCGAGCGGCTCGAACTCGGGCAGCAGCCGGACGACCTCCCAGCCGCGCGGCGCGGTGAGCCGCTCGGCGTGCGGGACGCACAGGTCGTAGGAGTGCGGCTCGGCGTGCTGGGCCAGCGGGCCGAGCACCGCGGTCGAGTCCGCGTACACGTAGGTCAGCGTCGCGACGGCTGGACGGCCGCACGCGGTGCGCGAGCACTGCCGGACGGATCTCACGGGGCGAACCTACCCCGAGTCGGCGACACCGGCTGCCGTCCACGCCGTGCACGGTCCCACGCGCCGCCCCAGCGGATATCGTGCACCGGGTGAGCGCAGGCCTCCCCGACCGCCGTGGGTTCGACCCGGCCCCGCACGAGGGCCACGGGTCCGTACGACCCGTCCGCCGCCGTGACCGGCGCGGCCGGGGGCCTCGCGGACCGCTCATGCCGACCACGATGCCCGCGTTCCGCACGCGTGCGCAGCGGTTCGACGACCTCGTGCTCGACGCGGTCGAGCACCTCGAGCGGCGGTGGGCCCGCCAGCTCGAGGGGACCGAGTTCGCGGTCGAGGACGTCCCGCCGTCCAACCCCGCGCCGTGGGAGCGCGGCGGCGTCCCGCTGGGCCGGTACTTCCCGGCCGACGCGGGCCTGCCCGCCCGGATCGTCGTCTACCGGCGGCCCGTCGAGGCGCGCGCGCACGACACGCTCGACCTCGCGGACCTCGTGCGCGACGTCGTCGTCGAGCAGGTCGCCCACATGCTCGGCCGCTCCCCCGAGGACATCGACCCGACGTACCGCGACGACGGACGCTGACGCCCGACCACGCGACTGCGCTCAGCGCGTCCCGAGCCGCGGGTCGGCGCGCACGGTCGTCGCGGTCGTCCCGGCCTCGCCGGGCACCGGGACCAGCACCGAGAGCAGCGTGCCGTCACCGCGCTCGACCTGCGCCACGAGCCCCGCCGCGAACCACGCGGCGCCGTCGTCCGGCACCACTTGCACGCCGGTCACGCGCGTGTCGGACCCCGCGAGGTCCGCGAGCGTGAGCGCGACCGTGCGACCGACGGGGACCTCGACGCGTTCGGCGACGACGACCTGCCCGTCCGAGCCGAGCACCCGCACCTCGGCCGCGAGCACGGCCTTGCGGTCGAGGGCACCCGTGCTCGCGACGGCGCCGAGGACGAGCGTGCCCCGGGCGCGGTCCGGCAGCGCGACGACCGACTCGTGCGACCGGCCACCCTGGGTCGGGGCGACCGACGCGACCCACGCCCGCTCCCGCGTCGGGCTGCCCGGGTCCTGCGCGGTGGGCTCGCCCGGGCGGGCGAGCATCGCGCTCGCGACGACCGCGTGGTCCGCATCGACGACGAGGGTGTACGCGCCCTGCGGCAGCCCGCCGAGCGGGACGTCGGTCACGACACCCGGCTCGAGCGCGAGCGACTCCGCTCCGGGCAGGTCCTCCACGCCGTCGGGGCCGAGCAGCCGCACGCGCGCGGTCGTGGCCGCGCGTCCCGTCACGAGCAGCCGCAGCACGCCCGCGTCGGTGTCGTCCACGTCCGTCGCGAGCAGCGCGACACCGGGGATCACCTGGCGGCGAGCCGGTGCCGCCCCGGCCACGACGAGGTCCGTGCCCGTGGGCGTGAATCCGTCGAGCGTCGAGTCCTGGACGAACGCGCTCACGCGACCGCCCGTCGCGGACACGTGCACGGCGATCCGGCGTTCCTCGGGCGCGAGCCCGCCCAGCACGACGACGCGCTCGGCGCCGGGAGCCACGAGGTACTGCTCGGTGTCGAGGTCGACCTCGCCCGTGGCCCCGAAGACGTCGAGGTGCACCACGGCCGGCGTCGAGCCGGCGTTCTGCAGCACGAGCAGCGCGGTGGAACCGAGCTCGGTGGAGCCGCCGACGAGCCACGCATCGGTCGTCGGCGCCTGGCACGACGCCGCGGCCAGGCCCCGCAGGTCGCCCGCGGTGACGAGCGCGGAGCTCGCCGCACCGACCACGGCGGGCTCGTCGGTGGGCTCGGCCTCGACGACGGCCGCTCCACCGGCCTCGCGCACGAGGCTCGTGTCCACGCCCTCGGTCAGCCGCGCGACGGTCACGGCGCCCGCGAGGTCGAGGACCGCGCCACCACCGCTCGAGGTCGCGACGGCGACGAGCGAGGTCAGCGGGTCGACCGGCACGGGGTCGAAGTCGGCGTCCGACTCACGCTGCTCGGGCAGCACCAGCGGGCCGGGGCACACGAGCCGCGTCGGCGACGGTGGGACGTCGACCACAGCGCCGGCGGACAGCACGTCGTCCGTCGCGGGCGACGGGAGCTGCAGGCCGAGGCCCACGACGCCGACGACGAGCGCGCCGACCGCCACGCCCGAGACCAGCCGGACCACGCTCGTCGTGCGGCTCATCGCCCTGCCCTCCGTCGACGTACCGGCATCGCCAGGAGCACCGTCAACCCGAGCACGACCGCCTGCACGACGAGCCACGTCGTGCGCTCCGGTGCGTCGTGACGGACGACCAGGTGACCGCCGGACGACCCGAGCTCGAACGTCTGGCGCCAGCCGTTCGACACGGCCCGCAGCGGCTTGCCGCCCAGCGTGGCCGTCCAGTGCGCGTCCGCCCGCTCCGCGAGGACGAGCAGCCGCCGGTCCTCGCCGCCGGTCGCGTCCGGGATCCGGGTGTCCACCGAGCGCCCGAGTGCCTCGACCGCGACCGCCGCCGACGCCGGGTCGGTGACGTCGCCGCCCGACGCGACCAGCCGCGCCCACGCGGGGTCGACCGGCACGGGCTCGCCGCCGCCGGTCGGCGCGGCGGGCTGGACGCGCCACAGGATGCCGGACGCGTTCTGCGTGACGCGCTCCAGGCCCGCCGTCGCGTCGAGCTCGCCGACGAGCGCGTCGCGCGCACGGTCGGCCGCGGCCTCGTCGTCGTCGGACAGGTGGGTGGGCAGCACCGGGACGAGCACGTCGCCCACCGCGAGCGCGGCGAGCGGACCCGCGACGTCACCGCTCGCACCCGTCGCGAGGCGGGCGACCAGCGTGTCGATCTCCTGGGTGGCCGCGTCGGGCTCCGCGACGCGCGGCTCGTCTCCGGTCCCCGTCAGCTCGAGCGTCGCGACGGTCGCCGCGAGGTCGACGAGCTGCGGTCCGTCCGCGCGCAGCAGCTGCCAGGTCACGGCGTCGTCGCCGGGGTCGCTCGCCAGCGCGAGGATGCGCGACGCGTTCGACGAGCCCTGCGCCTGGCGCCCGACCGCGGGCACCACGGTGCGCTCGAGCGCCCGTGCCGTCAGCGCGGTGCCGTCGCGCGCCTGCACGCTCCAGCCCCCGAGCCACGCGACGGGCACGACGACGGCGGCGAGCGTCACCACGCCCACGACGAGCTGCCGCCAGCCGAACGAGTGGCGCGCGAGACGCGTGAGCACCCCGTCCGCGCCGAGCAGCGCGGCCACGAGCAGCCCGAGCATCGCGAGCGACAGCGCGGGCCCGGTCCAGCCGTACGCGGCGACGCCGTCGTCGAGCCCGACCGGGACGCGCGCGACCGCGGTCGCGGTCGCGAGGCCGAGCGCGGCCACCGCCCAGCCGAGCCGGACCGCACGGGCCACGCTCCCCCGCAGCAGCGCGAGCGCGGCGACCACGAGCACGACGGCGCCGAGCGCGAGCGGCCACGCGCGGACGAGGCCGTCGGGCACAGACTCCGGCACGAGCGCCGCCGCGGCGGACGGCAGCCCGAGCAGGCGCGCGAGCGGCCCCTCCGGCACGGTGGCGACCGCGAGGCCCGGGTCGGCCACGAGCAGGCGCAG
>NZ_LFKW01000053.1:0-2552 GCF_001040865.1 Cellulomonas sp. A375-1
CGTCCGCCGGCACCGCGTCCGCCGGCACCGCGTCCGCCGGCACCGCGTGCTGAGGGGCGACGACCAGCCCGTCACGCACGTCGACGCGGCGGTCGCACCAGGCGGCGACGCTCGCGTCGTGCGTCACGACGACGAGCGAGGCGCCCACGGCGCGCGTCGACTCGGTGAGGACCCGCATCACGTCCTGGCCGGTCGCCTGGTCCAGCGAGCCGGTCGGCTCGTCGGCGAACACCACGTCCGGGCGAGTGACCAGCGCCCGCGCGACCGCGACCCGCTGCGCCTGGCCACCCGACATCTCCCCCGGGCGCCGGTCACGCTCGTCGGCCACGCCGAGCGCCGCCAGCCACTGGACGGCGAGCTCCTGCGCCTGCGCACGCGGCTCACCGTCGAGCATCGAGGCGATCGCGACGTTCTCGAGCGCCGTCAGCTCGGACAGCAGCTGCCCGTGCTGGAACACGAACCCGTAGCGCCCGCGCCGCAGCAGCGACCGCTCACGCTCGGAGAGCCGCTCGACGCGTCGTCCGCGGAGCGTGACTGCACCCTCGTCGGGCACCAGGACGCCCGCGAGCACGTGCAGCAGCGTGGACTTGCCCGAGCCGGACGGGCCCATGATCGCCAGGGCCTCCTCCTCGCCCAGGTCGATGTCGACGCCCGCGAGCGCGGTCGTCGAGCCGTACCGCTTGACGAGGCCGCGACCGGACAGTCGCGGGTCGTGCTGGGAGGTGGTCACGACGAGGGGGTGGGTCACCGTCTGGCTCATGCCTCCAGCGTCGGGCGTGGACCAGGTGACGCGCGTCCCACGGCGGAACCCTCCCGCGCGGACCAGGGTCCTCCCGTCGTCGTGCGCGAGTCCCGCCGGGGTCCACCCGTCGTCGTAGCCGGACGGCGTCAGGAGACCGGCGTGTCGACCGCTCCGCCGTAGCGACGGTCCCGGCGCGCGTACTCCTCGATCGCGCGCCACAGGTGACGGCGGTCGACGTCCGGCCAGGCCTCCTCGAGGAACACGAGCTCGGCGTAGGCCGCCTGCCAGATCATGAAGTTCGACGTGCGCTGCTCACCCGACGACCGCAGGAACAGGTCCACGTCCGGCAGGTCCGGCTCGTCGAGGTACCGCGCGAAGACCTTCTCGGAGATCCGGTCGGGGTTGACGCGACCCGCCTGGACGTCGCGCGCGAGCGCGGCCGCCGCGTCGGCGACCTCGGCGCGCCCGCCGTAGTTCACGCACATCGTGAGCGTGCACACCGTGTTGTTCTTCGTCAGCTGTTCGGCGGTCTCGAGCTCGTCGATCACCGAGCGCCACAGCCGGGGACGGCGCCCGGCCCACCGCACGCGCACGCCCCACGAGTTCATCTCGTCGCGGCGGCGGCGCAGCACGTCCTTGTTGAAGCCCATGAGGAAGCGCACCTCCTCGGGCGACCGGTTCCAGTTCTCGGTCGAGAACGCGTACGCCGAGACGTACTCGACGCCGATCTCGATCGCGCCGGCGACGACGTCGAGCAGCGAGGCCTCGCCCGCCTTGTGACCCTCGACGCGGCTGAGCCCGCGTGCGTTGGCCCACCGGCCGTTGCCGTCCATGACCACGGCGACGTGCCGGGGCACGAACTGCTTCGGGATCGCCGGGGGGCGGGCACCCGACGGGTGCGGGAACGGGGGCAGCACGGGCGCGGGCACAGCGTCATTCTGCCGCGCACGCGGGCGTCGTCGGGCCCCGCCACGTGCGAACGACCGTCGACGAGCCCGCACCCGCGGGCGAACGGCGGGTCAGACCCGTTCGACGTGCGGCAGGGAGCGCAGGCGCCGCTCGAGGTGGAACTGGCTGAACGCGGCGACGAGTCCGGCGGCCTCGCCACGGTGGCGTTCCGCGCTGTCGTCCACGACACCCCAGTCGCCCGCGAGCAGCGCGGACAGGAGCGCGAACGTCTCCGGAGCGGGCGACGCAGAGCCGGGCGGCCGGCACGACCGGCACACCGCCCCACCCGACTGCACGTTGAACGCCTGGTGCGGCCCGGGCTCACCGCAGCGCGCGCAGTCGTGGAAGCTCGCCGCCCAGCCCGCGACCGCGAGCGCGCGCAGCAGGTAGGAGTCCAGCACCAGGCCGGGTGCCCGCTCGCGCGAAGCGAGCGCACGGACCCCGCCGACGAGCAGCCAGTACTGCTGCAGCGCGGGCTCGTGCTCGGCGTCGACGAGCCGCTCGGCAGTCTCGAGCATCACGGTGCCCACCGTGTAGAGCGCGTAGTCGGCCACGAGCGCACGCCCGTACGGGCCGATCGTCTCGGCCTGGGTGACGATGTCGAGGTGGCGTCCCGTCGACAGCTGCAGGTCGACGTGCATGAACGGCTCGAGCCGGGAGCCGAACCGCGACGTCGTCCGGCGCACACCCTTGCCGACGGCACGCACCTTGCCGTGCTGGCGGGTCAGGAGGGTGACGATCCGGTCCGCCTCCCCCAGCTTGTGGGTGCGCAGCACGATCGCCTCGTCGCGGTAGAGGCTCACGCAGGCATTGTCCCCCGGGGCGCCCACACGCGGGCGCTCCCGCGCCGCCGGCGCACGCG
>NZ_LFKW01000053.1:2646-6900 GCF_001040865.1 Cellulomonas sp. A375-1
CGGAGTCAGCGCAGCTGGCGGTTGATCGCCGAGACGATCGCCTTGAGCGACGCGGTGGTGATCGAGGGGTCGATCCCGACGCCCCACAGGATGTCGTCGCCGATCGCGCACTCGACGTACGCGGCGGCGGTGGCGTCGCCACCCTCCGACAGCGCGTGCTCGGCGTAGTCGAGCACCGCCACATCGACCCCGACCTGCCGGAGCGCCGCGACGAACGCCGCGACCGGGCCGTTGCCCGTGCCCTCGATCGTGCGGACCTCACCGCGGTCCACGAGGTCGACCGACAGCGTGTCCGGGCCGTCCTGCGCGCTCGTCGCGCGGGTGCCCTGCAGCGAGAACCGGCCCCACGGGACCAGGTCGCCGAAGTCCTGCGCCGCGGTCCCGACCTTCGCGGCCTCGACCGGCAGGTACTCGTCGACGAAGATCCGCCACAGGTCGTCGGCCGTGACCTCCGTGCCGTGCTGGTCGGTGTGCTGCTGCACGACCTGCGAGAACTCGATCTGGAGCCGGCGCGGCAGGTCCAGGTCCTTCTCGGACTTCATGAGGTAGCTGATGCCGCCCTTGCCCGACTGCGAGTTGACCCGGATGATCGCCTCGTACGAGCGGCCGACGTCCTTCGGGTCGATCGGCAGGTACGGCACGGCCCACACGACGTCGTCCGTGGTCCTGCCCAGGGCCGCGGCGCGCTGCTCGAGCGCGTCCAGGCCCTTCTTGATCGCGTCCTGGTGCGAGCCCGAGAACGCGGTGAAGACCAGGTCGCCGCCGTACGGGTGGCGCTCGTTCACCGGCAGCTGGTTGCACCGCTCGACCGTGCGGCGGATGCGGTCCATGTCGGAGAAGTCGAGCTGCGGGTCGATGCCCTGGCTGAACAGGTTCATGCCCAGGGTCACGAGGCACACGTTGCCGGTGCGCTCGCCGTTGCCGAACAGGCAGCCCTCGATGCGGTCCGCACCTGCCATGTACCCCAGCTCCGCGGCGGCCACGGCCGTCCCGCGGTCGTTGTGCGGGTGCAGGCTCAGCACCACGGCGTCGCGGTAGCGCAGGTTGCGGCTCATCCACTCGATCGAGTCCGCGTACACGTTCGGGGTCGCCATCTCGACCGTCGCCGGCAGGTTGATGATCACCGGGCGCTCGGGCGTCGGCTGCCACTCCTCGAGCACCGCGTTGCAGATCCGCAGCGCGAACTCGAGCTCCGTGCCCGTGTACGACTCCGGCGAGTACTCGTAGTACACCTCGGTGTCCGGGACGAGCTCCTCGTACTTCTTGCAGAACCGGGCACCCGACACCGCGATGTCGACGATGCCGTCCTCGTCGGACCGGAACACCACGTCGCGCTGCAGCGTGGACGTCGAGTTGTAGAGGTGCACGATCGCCTGCTTGGCGCCCGCGATCGCCTCGTACGTGCGCTCGATCAGGTGCTCGCGCGACTGCGTGAGCACCTGGATCACGACGTCGTCGGGGATCCGGCCCTCGTCGATGAGCATCCGGACGAAGTCGAAGTCGGTCTGCGACGCCGCGGGGAAACCGACCTCGATCTCCTTGAAGCCCATGTCGACCAGCAGCTCGAACATCTCGAGCTTGCGAGCGGGGTTCATCGGCTCGATCAGGGCCTGGTTGCCGTCGCGCAGGTCCACGGCGCACCAGCGGGGGGCCTTCGTGACGCGCGCGTCTGGCCACCGGCGGTCGGGCAGGTCGACCTTGATGATCTCGTGGAACGGCCGGTACTTGTGGGTCGGCATGCCCGACGGCTGCTGGGGGCTCGTCTGCTGATAGCTCGCGCTCGTGGGGGTGACGCTCATGGGGTACTGCTCCTTCGCGGGTTCTCTCGGCGTGTGGTCAGCCGGCGCAGAACGACACCGCGGCAGGGGTCCGGCCTAGAAGGCCCCGCCGCGGCACGGAAGGAGGAGGCTCACGCCCGTCGTGCTCAGCACGTCGGTCACCTTACTCCCCTGCGCGGCCCGCCCCGCAAACGCTGCCCACCTGACGGTCCGGCACGCGCGGGACCGGGCGCGTCACGGAGCCAGGACCACGACGCCCTCGTCGGTCCGGCCGACGAGCAGCCCGCCGATCGCCGAGAGCCGCGTGACCTGCGGCGGGACGCTCACCTGCCACCGCTGCGCACCGTCGCGCAGGCCGCGCGCGAGCAGGGTGACCCGGTCGCCGTCCTCGACCGCCGTCAGCACGAGTGAGCCGTCCGTGAGCACGGGCCAGGCCGGTGCCTCGAGCTCGTGCGACCACAGCGACGCGCCGGTGTGCGCGTCGTACGCCGCCCACCGGCCGTCGTCGGCGACCAGCAGCGTGTCGTCGACGACCGCCTGCGGCGTCGCGCGCGTGCTCAGCGACCACAGCTCGTTCCCCGTCGCCACCTCGAAGCCGCGCACCGCGACACCCGTGGACAGGATCGCGACCTCCTGCGCGGACTCGTCGTCGATCGCCAGGCTCGACGGCACGGCAGGCAGGGCCGTCACCGGCTCACCGTCGCGGTCGAACATCCAGCCGCCGCGCGCCGGCGTCCACGCGGCGAACCCGTCGCGGAACGGGACGAGCGCGACCGCCTGGCCGCGCGCCTCCGCGACGACCACCTCGCCGTCGTCGAGCCGCAGGACGACCAGCTCGGCACCGCGCACCACGGCCACCCGGTCCGTCAGCTCCATCGAGGCGCGCTCGATCGCGAGCGTCCCGGAGAGCTGCTGCAGCGACCGGTACGACCACACGACGTCGCCCGTGCGTCCCGCGCGCCGCTGGACCAGCGTGCGGCCGTCCGGGTCGGTCACCGCGACGACGATGTCGTCGTCGACCCGCCCGAAGCCCGCGACGTCGCCCTTCTCGGTCCACGACCCCACGCTGCGGCCGGTCGCCGCGTCCACCGCCACCACCCGCAGGCCCTCGAGCCCGTCCGCGACGGACTCACCCGGCGCGGGGTCGCCGTACACGGGGATCGCCAGGTCCGTGGTGCACAGCACCAGTCCGCTCACGCGCGCCCCGCGCCAGCTCGGGCACTGCAGCCACGCGCGCTCGGTCGCCGCAGGCGGGCCGGTCACGCGCGTGGTCCAGCGGTGCTGACCCGTCTCGGCCGCGTAACCGACCAGGCTGCCTCCGGACGAGTCCTGCTCGACGACGACGAGCGTGTCGTCCGCGACCACGACCGACCCCTCGCCCGACGCGGCCGCGGCACGCCACGTGACGTGCACCGGCCCGTCGAGCGGCTCGAGCAGTCCGGGCACCGACACCGCACGCTCGTAGGCGTCCGCGCGGCGCGCGTCGTCCCAGGCCGCGAGAGCGGCGAGGACGAGCACCGCGGCCCCGATCGCCGCCACCCAGGCCAGCACCCGGCGTCGACGCGCCGGCCAGCCGTGCGGTGCGGCCTCGTCGTCCGGGTCCCACCCGTCCTCGCCCGCCGCCACACCGCTCTCGGGGGGCGCCTCGTCGAGCGGCGCGTCCGCCGGGGGGCGGGGCTCGGGCGCGCCGGCGGTCGTCGGGCGCGACGAGTCCGGGACAGCGCCCGCCGACGTCGGCGTGAGCTCGTCCACCTCGACCAGCTGCAGCTGTGCAGCGTGGCGGCTGTTCGCCATGCCGTCAGCGTAGGCTCCGCGAGCCGTTCGCGGGGCGGATCCGCCGATCCGCCGCACGACCGACGGTCAGGATGTCCCGATCGTCTGCGTGTCGTGGCGTGGGGACGTCTCGCCCGTCAGGACGTCTCGACCAGCCGCAGGACGCAGTCGCCGAACATCACCACGGCGCCCAGCCGTAGACGCACGGGCTGGTCGACCGGGCAGATGACCTGCGCACCGTCCGGCAGCGTGACGACCGTGCCGTTCGTCGAGCCGCGGTCGGCGACCCACACGCCCGAGTGCTCGACCGCGAGCTGCAGGTGCGTCTTGGAGACCGACCGGCCGGGGTCGACCACGCGGACGAGCTGGACGCCGTCGGTGGCCGCCGCCGGGTTGCGCCCGACGAGCGCGGTGTGCCGCACCTCGACGCGCTGGCCGTCGCTGATCTCCACGATCGCCGCGGTGATCCGCTCACGCGTCGTCGACGGCGGCGGGACGGGCGGCAGCGCGCGGCGCGTCGTCTCGACGTCCTCGTCGTCACCGAACCGGTGCGGGACGGGGTGGCCGAGGACGTCGGGCGCGGGCGACGCGGCGGGCGCGTCCGGGACGAGCCGCGCGAAGGCACCCTGGCCGCCGGCCGGGACGGGTGCCGCGGACGGCGCGGGCGGTGGCGGGACGAGCGGGAGGGCGCGCGTGTCGAGGT
>NZ_LFKW01000054.1:0-8708 GCF_001040865.1 Cellulomonas sp. A375-1
GCGATCTCCCGGATCGAGGCACCCATCTGCTCGGCACCCGCCGCGACCGCCTGCACGTTGCGCGAGACCTGCTCGGCCGCCGCGGCCACGACACCCGCCTGCGCGGACGTCTCCTCGGACGTCGAGCCGACCTGCTGCGAGGCGGCGGAGAGCTCCTCGGCCGCGGCCCGGCCCACGACACGGCGAACACGCCCTCGAACTCCCACGAGCGCAGGCGCGCGCCCTGGTGGTCGACGACGGTCACGGCGCCCGTGGAACGGGTCAGGCTGTTCTGGTTGCCCGCGAACCCCTCGCCCGACGAGCTCGCGACCCACTGGAACAGCGCGTCGGAGTTCACCAGGCCCCGGCGGAACACCAGGTTCGGCCAGCGGATCACGCCGGGGAAGCGGTGCACGTACTGGTTCTGCCCGCCCTCGAGGTACTCCTGCGTGCTCACGGTCATCTCGAGGCCGGTGACCTCGACGAAGTACCCGATCTCGACACCGTCGACCTCGAACAGGAAGTTGGCGGAGACGGGCGCGTCTCCACCCAGGGGTCCTTCAGGCACTGTCGCGCACCGCCTCCCACGCTCGGGCATTCATCGCTGAGACAGCCCGCACCATCCGGACGCGGTCCATGTGCTCGAGGTCGAGCAGGTCGGGCAGCGGCCAGTGCAGGTGGTACGCCAGGTAGGCGATCTCCTGCCAGAGGACGTCGACGGGGTAGCGCAGCATGGTCAGGACCTAGTGACGGGCCTCGGAGCGGATCTCCTCGATCGCCCCGCGGCCGGGCCGGGGCAGCGCGGCGGCTGCCTCGACGGAGGACGTCGGTGCGGCTTCCTGGCTCTCGGCGTCGGGCGCCGGGGCCTCGTCGGACGACGAGACCCCGGGCGCCTGACCGAGCGCGCGCTGGGCGGCGACGAACTCCTCGAACTCCTGCTGGCTCCCGAAGTTGATCACCCCGTAGAAGTCCTGCAGGTAGGCCAGGTCCGCCGCGAACAGACCCTCGATCTCGTGCGGCGTGACCATGGGCAGCGTGCCGAGGGACTCCACGACACGCGCCAGGACGACGATCGTCAGACGAGGGTCGTCGGGGCCCGTGACCGTGGGGTCGCGCAGCGGCTCGAGCTCGTCGCGGGCCGTGGCGAGCCGCATCACGCCGTCCCGGTGGACGTCGCCGTTGCGGTCGACGTACCCCCGGGGCAGCGTGAACTCGTAGCGGGTGCGCAGGCTCACTTGACTCGCGCGAGCGACTCGACGGTGAGGGTGATGGTCTCCTTCACCGGGTCGTTCGACTCGACGCTGAGCTGGTCGGTCGAGATCTTGCTCGGCCAGCCGTTGGTGAAGTTGAACCGCGCGATCTCGGCGTTCGTGGAGTCGTACATGACGATCGAGCCGCTCTTGCGGTTGTTCGACCGGTCCGACAGCAGGATGCCCTTGTCGCGGATGTCGTTGAACCAGCCCCAGAGCTTGTCCTGCGTCATGTCCGGCGGGGCCATGCGCACGAGCTGCAGGTCGGGGGCCTTGTTCGACTTGCCGAGCGTCTTGACGACCTGGATCTTGCCGTTCGCACCGGCCTGCTCCATGGTCACGACCTCCATCTCGATGTCCAGACCGGACACCGAGCTGAGGATGGAGACGACCGAGCCGTCGATCTCGAGGAAGAAGTTCTGCGAGACGATCGGGTCGTTGTTGATGAGTGCTTCGTTGGGCATCGACGTGCTCCTTCAGTCAGGGACGGGTGCGGTCAGTTCGCGATCTGCTTGTTCTGGCTGATCCGGAAGATCACGAACTCGGCGGGCTTGACGGGCGCGATGCCGACCTCGACGACGAGACGGCCGGCGTCGATCGACTCCGGGGGGTTGGTCGTCTCGTCGCACTTGACGAAGAACGCCTGGTCGGGCGACGCGCCGAACAGCGCCCCGGCCTGCCACAGCCCACGCAGGTACGCGTTGAGCGTGCGCTTGACGCCCTCCCACAGGGAGACGTCGTTCGGCTCGAAGACGGCCCACTGGGTGCCCTCGAGGATCGTCGACTCGATCATGTTGAACAGGCGACGCACGTTGATGTACTGCCAGTCGGTGTCCGAGGCGAGCGTGCGGGCGCCCCAGATGCGGATGCCGCGCGTGCCGAACGGGCGGATCGCGTTGATGCCGATCGGGTTGAGGATGCCCTGCTCGTTCTGCGTGATCGAGCGCTCGACGTCCAGGACGCCGCGGATCGTGTCGTTGGCCGGGGCCTTCCACACGCCGCGCGACTCGTCGGTCCGTGCCCACACGCCCGCGACGTGACCGGACGGGGGCAGCAGGATCTCGGAGCTGCCGTTGGAGCCGGTCGGGTTCTCGACCTTGATCCACGGGTAGTACAGCGTCGCGAACGCGGAGTCGTACTGCGCGACGTCGCTGCGCCACTCCTTGACCTGCTGCGGCGTGAACCCGGGAGGGGCGTCGAGGATCGCGACGCGGTTGGCGTGCTGCTCGCAGTGCGCGATCAGGCTCGTCTGGACGGCCTTCCACAGGCCCAGGTCGAGCGAGCCGTCGTCCTTGGTGGCCGCGGTGAGCAGGTCGGGGACGACGACGATCGTGACGTCCTCGGCGATCGCCAGGCCGTTGATGCCCGACCGGGCCGACTCCGAGCCGGCGAACTTGCGGCCCGAGACGGCGACGGGCTTCGGTGCAGCCTTCTCGAGCGAGTACTGGCCCGGCTTGAGCAGCTCGAGCTGGCTCGACAGGTCGGTGTCCTGCGCGAGCTTGATCTCCACCTTGACCTTGGTGGACGTCTTGTTGATGACGGTCGCGGCGTCGCGCGGGCCGCCGAGCGTCAGGTCGTCGTAGGTCTCGACGGCCTCGCCGGCCTCGACGATCGTGATGCTGAACGGCGCGGGGCCGTCCTCGTCGTCGGGCGCGTCGGCGGTGCTGACGAGGACCGTGAGGTCGGCGTCGGGCTCGACGGACTCGATCGCGAGCGGCAGGCCGAGCGAGCGGTCGTAGGCCGGGAGCTCGAGGCGGGCCGGCTCACCGGACGGCTCGGCGTTCGGGATCCGCACGACGTACGCCTGCGCGCCGCCGTTGAGGAAGAAGCCGTAGATCGACAGGGGCAGGAGCGCACCCTCGACGAAGCCGCCGTACAGCGACTCGAACTGGGTCCAGCTCGTCACGAGCCGCGGCGCGAGGCCGTTCGGGTCGTTCGGGTCGTCCGTCGGGAACGAGGCGGTGAACCCGACGAACGCGGCGACGGCCGTCGGGGCCGAGGTCAGGACCTTCTGAGTCGAGGGGATCTCCTCGACGTACACGCCAGGGGCTGTGTAGGTGGGCACGGGCCATCCTTCTTTCGGCTGTGGCCCCCGCGTTGGGGTCAGGACACCGGCGCGGGGTGATCGGCAGACGCAGGTGTGTCGTGCCTCGAGGCTAGGAAGCGGGCCCGTACCGGGTCATCGGTAATCGCTACGCAACGTCGCGGAGTCGGGCCCAAGGTCCGTTGCGCGCGCGACCGGGCGAAATTCTGTCCAGCCGACGAGAGCGATGGTCACTTGCCCCCGTCCACAGTCCATGATGAGGACCAAGGTCCTGCTCACCCCGTTGAAAGGCATCGACGTCGTGCCTGCCTCGCCGCGCTCGTCGCGGGCTGTGGCGCGCGACGAGCCCGAGGTCGAGCCGGTCGCACCGGTCGCGGTGAGCCAGCAGGGGTCGACGCCGTTCGCGTCGCGCCACCTCGTCATGCCGGCGTCCCGGCGTGAGGCCGTCGAGCAGCTGCGCGAGTGCCTGCGCGAGGGGCGCAGCGTGCTCGTCGTCGGCGAGGCGGGGGTCGGCAAGACGGCGCTCGCGGCCCGCGCGCTCGAGGGTCTGGTGATCGACGGCCGCGCCCCGTACGTCGTGGCGCTCACGGGCGCGTCCTCCCGGGCCGGGCTGCCGCTGTCGGGGCTCGAGCCGCTGCTCGCCGACGACCTGTTCTCGATCGGCTCGTTCGCGCGGACCGTGCGCGTGCTCGGCCAGTCGCTCGCCGAGCTCGCGGGCGATGCCCCGCTCGTCCTGCGCCTCGACGACGCCCACCTGCTCGACGACGCGTCCGCGCAGGCCCTCGCGTGGGTCGTGCGGCAGCGCACGGTGCTGCTCGTGGCGACCTCGCGCTCGTCGGGCGCCTCGGACTCGCCGTGGCTCGAGCTGTGGAAGGACGACGTGGTCGAGCGCATCGACGTCGCGCCGTTCACGCTCGCGGAGATGGAGCAGTGGCTCGCGGGCGAGCTGGGCGGGCTCCCGACGGCGGACACCGTGCGCCGGATCTGGGGAGAGACGCGCGGCAACGTGTTCCACGCGCGCGAGCTGGTGCGCACGGAGCGCTCCGCGGGCGGGCTGCGCGAGTACGACGGCGTGTGGATGTGGACCGGCCGCGCCACGCCCGGCTCGCGCCTGCTGGAGATCGTCGAGAACGACGTCGCGCGCCTGTCGCCGGACGCGCACCGCGCGCTCGAGGCCGTCGCGCTGCTGTGCCCCGTCCCGCTGCGCCTGCTCCTCGACGTGGTGCCGCGGACCGCGGTCGACGAGCTCACCCACACCGGTGTCGCGACGCTGCGCCCGCAGCCCTCGGCCGGCGGCAGCGAGATCGTCGTCGACCTGGCGCACGCCCTGTACGCCGAGGCGGTGCGCGCGCGGGTGCCCGGCGGTCGTCGGCGCGAGGTGCTCGACCTCGTCGCGGGCTCCACGCATGCGGCGTCGGGCGCCTCGCTCATGCGGTCGGTCATGCTCGCGATGGACTCGGGGATCGTCGTCGGACGCGCGCGGTTCGAAGCCGCGGTCGCGGAGGCGTTCACGCTGCAGCAGCCCGACGTCGTGATCCGGCTCGTGGACCTGGCGCTGCGCACGACGCCCGTGGGCGGCGAGTACTGGGCGTGCCTGATGAACTGGCGCGGCGAGGCCTGGTGGACGCAGAGCGAGCTGGTGCGCGCGGGGCGGGACGCGACCATCGTCATCGAGACGCTGCGCGCCCTGCCCACGCTGGATGCGGCGCTGGTGCGGCGGATGGTCGACGCGGTGCAGATCCTGTCCGCCGCGCTGCACGTCTCGGGGACGGACGTGGACGACGCGCTCGAGATCGCGCGGTCCACCGCGCGCTGGCTCGAGTCGATCGACGCGCCGGGGGACTGGGCCGACGAGCTCGCCGTCACGCGCCTGGTCCGGCTCGGTTGGGCGGGCCGCGCGACGCAGACGCGGGCCGAGGCCCTCGCGATGCTGTCCCGCCCGCGCGTCCCGGCGACCGCGGTGCGGCTCGTCGCCCCGACGGTCGTCGGCCTGGCCGACGCGGGACGGTTCGCCGAGGCGCGCGAGCTCGCCGAGCGCCACCTGCCGGTCGCCGAGGCGCTGGCCGACCGGTACCGGTGGGGCGTCGGCGAGATCTACGTGGTCGACATCCTCACGCGCCTGTGGTCCGGCGACCTGAGCGTGCTGGAGGAGGAGAACCTGCGGACGCTCGACGAGAACCCGGTCGCGATCGACTGGGTCGCGCTGCAGGCCGCCAAGGGCATCGCGGGGATCCTGTTCGGCGCGTGGTCGCAGGCGGCCACCGAGCTGCGCGCCGCGAACGCGCGCCTGCGCGTCAACGACCGCGGCGGGATGATCGCGTTCACCACGGCCGCTGAGGCGCTCGCGGTGGCGGCGAGCGGTGCGACGAACGCCGCGCGGCACCTGCTGGCGTCCGTCGAGGCGACGCCCCTGCGCGCCGCGGCCGCGCTCGAGCCCGAGGTGCGCATGCTCAAGCTCGACGCGCTGGCGTGGCTGCGGGACCCGGGAGTGAAGGTCGAGGCGTCGCTGCTCGCGCAGTGGGCCCGCGACCGGGGTGCCTCACGCGTCGAGCTCGAGGCGCTGCACCGGTTCGTCCGCGCCGGCGGACGCTCGCCCGACGTGCTGGAGCGCGTCGCGATCCTGGCGCGCACGGTCGAGGGCGCGCGGGCCGCGGCCGTCGCGGCGCACATCGACGCGATGGTGGGCGACGACGTCGACCTCGCCCGGATCGCCGAGCGGGACCTCAACCGCCGCGGGCTGTGGCTCCCGCCGCTCGAGCCGCCGGTCGCGCTGACCCCGCGCGAGCGCGAGATCGCCTCGCTCGCCGCGGGCGGCATGACGTCCCGCGCGATCGCCGCGCGCCTGACCCTGTCCGTGCGGACGGTGGACTCCCACCTCGCGCGCGTGTTCGCCAAGACCGGCGTCCACTCGCGCGAGGGGCTGGTCGCGGTCCTGCGCTGACCCCGCGTTCCTCGTCGGACCGGCTCGCCGAGCGTCCCGGGACGACGAAGGGGGCGCGGTCCCGACTCTCGTCGCGCCGCGCCCCCTCGTCGGGCCGTGTCAGCAGAACGCGCTGGGCGTCCAGTTCACGTTGTTCGGACCCTTGTAGTAGGTGACGCCGAACGTGTTCCCGGCTCCGTTCGGGGTGAACGTGTTGCCGTTGCGGTTGGCGTTCCAGGAGTTCTGGAGCGACTGGCCGTTCGACGGGTAGACCGTCACCGTCCAGCTGCTCGAGCCGGAGACCGTGTAGGTGACGTTGAACCGGTCACCCCACTCCTGGGTCTTGGTCGCGGAGACCGTGCAGGACCCGCCGCCCCCGCCGGGGTTGCCGCCGCCGCCGTTGTTGCCGCCGTTGTTCCCACCCGACGAGCCCTCGGACACGGTGATGTTCGACGAGCCGGAGGACTGGTAGCCCTCGGTCGCGAGGATCTGGTAGTTGTGCGAGCCGAGGTTCATGCCCTTGGACGCCCACGCGTCGAAGTGGTTGCCGGCCGTGATGGTGCCGCCGGTCCGCTTCTGCTGCCGCACCGACCAGTACTGGTAGAACGTCGCGGTGCCCTGGATGGAGGGCTGGTTGACGCGCTGGGTGCGGTAGATGTCGTACGTGCCGCCGTCCGAGTTGACGGTGCCCATGTACGAGCCGGTGGGGCGGTAGGTGCCCCAGTTGTCGACGATGTAGTACTCGATCAGCGGGCCGGTGGTCCACCCGTACAGCGTCAGGTAGGCGTTCCCGGACGGGTTGAACTGGCCGGAGTAGGAGACGGCGCGGCGGGTGCCGGTCTGCCATCCCTTGCCGGCGACGAAGTTGCCCGTGTTGCGCCACGACGTCGAGTAGTTGCCGCCCGAGCCGAGGTCCATCGAGACGGTGCCCTGCGAGTCGGTCCAGAACGAGTAGTAGTACCCGTTGTTGGTCCCGGTCGAGTTCGACGAGATGGCCGACGCGGGCGCCGCGATGGCCAGACCGCCGGCCGTGAGCGCAGCTGCGGCGACGAGGCCGACGACGGACTTGAAGGAGCGGCGACGGTGTCGCGGGGCTCCGATAGTTGCGGACATTCTGCACTCCCTCGTGCGGAATCGTTGACCTTGGTCTGCGACGACCCGTCGTCCTCGGCGGGTCCCCCTGAGCGCCGGCCGGTGGGGGCCGACGCGTGCGGCCTGCGACGAGAAGCTCGCCCGCCAGGCCGTGGCAGAGCGATTCTGTGCGCGGGCGTGGGAGTGGTCAAGATGTCCGAGCATGGGAGTTTCGTTCTCTGAATCGGTTATGTTTCGGAAAGTGCGTATCCGACGGTCGTGCGTCGGTACGCGCCGTCGTCGGTCCCGCCGCGCCTCGCGCCTGGTGCGCGGCCGCTGCTCGTCGCGCCTCACGGCCGGGGGCGACCCGGCACGCGACCATGGGGGACCCACCCGCGGACGACGAACGGAACCACCCCGATGAACCTCGCAGAGCAGCGAGCGCACATCCTCACCGGCGCCATGTACGACGACCTGACCCCCGAGCTGGTGGCCGCCCGCGAGGCGACCGTGCTGCGCACCAACGAGTACAACGCGACGTTCGGCCGCCCGCCGGCTGAGCGCGAGGCGCTCCTCGCGACCCTGCTCGCTGCGGTGGGCACCGGCGTGCACTTCGAGCCCACGTTCCGGTGCGAGTTCGGCTACAACATCACGATCGGCTCGAACTTCTACGCCAACTTCGACTGCGTGATGCTCGACGGAGCGCCCATCACCATCGGCGACAACGTCCTGCTCGGCCCGCGCGTCGGGATCTTCACCTCCAACCACGCCCTCGATCCCGTCGAGCGCGTCAACGGCGCCTGCTACGCCAAGCCCGTGACCATCGGCGACAACGTGTGGATCGGCGGTCACGTCACCATCAACCAAGGCGTGACCATCGGCGCCGGCTCCGTCATCGGCTCCGGAAGCGTCGTCACCCGCGACATCCCCCCGGGCGTCATCGCCGCCGGCGTCCCCGCCCGAGTCCTACGCCCCATCACGTCAGCCGACTCGACCGGTTGGAAGCCGTAGCCGCCCAGCGCGCTCTGCGGGCGTCCTTGCTCCAAGGCTGCGTGCTCCAGCCGACCATCGAGTCCGACGAGCGTGTCGTCGGCACCGTCGTCGCCGTCGCCATCCTGCTGGTCCCCACCGACCACGGCCCGCTCCCGTTCTCACCGCACCGCTCCGGTAGGCTTCCTGCGTCCTTGCGGTCGCCTACCGGCGCTGCGGGGACTCGCAAGGATCGCCACGGCAGTCACGCAGCCCGAGCCGAACTCGGCTCCGCTCGCACGCTCTGCCGGATCCCGCGCCTGTAGCTCAGGGGATAGAGCACCGCTCTCCTAAAGCGGGTGTCGGCAGTTCGAATCTGCCCAGGCGCACAGAGTGTTTGGGCAGGTCATCGGCGGTATGGGTGCCTGGGACTGCTGCAGGGTCGGTTGACACCGTGACCTGCCCCACGGCCTGG
>NZ_LFKW01000055.1:0-1660 GCF_001040865.1 Cellulomonas sp. A375-1
CGCAGGCCCACGTGCCGGAGGTCGAGCGCCTCGCCGCGCAGGTGCGCGTCGCGCGCGTCGAGTGACGCACGTCGGCCAGAGGCCAGGTCAGCCGCCCGAGACGCTCAGCTCGGCCTCGTGCAGGTCCTGCTGGAACTCCTCGGAGAGCTCGCGCGAGTCGAGCCAGCCGTAGGGAAGGATCGGCCGCTTCGGTGCGCCGGCGCGTCCGCGCTGGCCCTCGGCGGGCTCGCCCGGGTACGGCTGGTCCAGGTCGAGCAGGGCGAGCAGGTCGTCGAGCTCCGCGAGCGTCGAGACGAGCCCGAACCGGGACCGCAGCTCACCACCCACCACGTAGCCCTTGAAGTACCAGGCCATGTGCTTGCGCATCTCGCGCAGCGCCTTCGACTCGTCGTCGAAGTGCTCGACCATGAGCTCGGCGTGACGACGCACCGTCGCCGCGACGTGGCGCAGCCCCGGCCGCACCCGCTCGTCGGAACCCGCGAACGCCGCGGCGAGGTCCGCGAACAGCCACGGCCGCCCCTGGCACCCGCGACCGACGACCACGCCGTCGCACCCGGTCTGCTCGACCATCGCCAGGGCGTCCTCGGCCGACCAGATGTCGCCGTTGCCGAGCACCGGGATGTCGGTGACGGTCTCCTTGAGCCGCGCGATCGCCTCCCAGTCCGCCGTGCCCGAGTAGTAGTCCGCCGCGGTGCGGGCGTGCAGAGCGACGGCCGCGACCCCCGCCTCCTGCGCGACGAGCCCCGCCTCGAGGTACGTCAGGTGGTCCTCGTCGATGCCCTTGCGCATCTTGACGGTCACGGGCACGCCGTACGGCTCCGCGGCCGCCACGGCCTGCGTGACGATCGCCCGGAACAGGTCCCGCTTCCAGGGCAGCACCGCACCGCCGCCGCGGCGCGTGACCTTGGCGACCGGGCAGCCGAAGTTCAGGTCGACGTGGTCCGCGCGGTCCTCGCTGACGATCATGTGGACCGCCGCGGCGACCGTCGCCGGGTCCACGCCGTACAGCTGCACCGAGCGCGGCTTCTCGTCGGGCTCGTGCGAGATGATCCGCAGCGACTCCTCGCCGCGCTCGACGAGCGCGCGGCTCGTGACCATCTCCGCGACGTAGAGCCCCGCACCCGACTCGCGGCACAGGCGGCGGAACGCCGCATTGGTGACGCCCGCCATCGGGGCGAGCACGACGGGCGTGTCGATCTGCAGCGGCCCGATGCGCAGCGGGGGCAGCACCGGCGTAGCTGTCGGTGCGCGCTCGTCGCTCCGCTCGTTCGTCAGGGTCACGTCGGACATTCTCCCATCGTCGGACGGGTGACCTCCGGCCACTCAACCTTCGTGGCCGCTCGCACGTCTCCTACGGTGTGACCACCATGACAGCCGGGACCCGCGACGAGGACGACTCGTCCCACGTCGAGTCCCTCACCGTCGTCTCCGTCCGACCAGGTCAGGCGCGCACGCGCGCCGAGATCGATCGCGAGTTCGCCGCCTTCGTCGCGCAGCACGGCGGCGACCTGCTGCGCACCGCGTGGTTGCTGTGCGGTGACGCACACCGCGCGGAAGAGCTCACCCAGCAGGCGCTCGTGCGCACGTACGCCGCCTGGTCGCGGACGCACGACCCGCTCCCCTACGCGCGACGGGTGCTGGCGAACCTGCGCGTCGACAC
>NZ_LFKW01000056.1:0-6077 GCF_001040865.1 Cellulomonas sp. A375-1
CGCCCGACGACACGCGCACGGCCTGGCCGGGCGCGAGCCGCAGCCCCGACGGACCGCCGGCGCGCACGTCGTGCGCCACGGGCAGCGTCAGCTGGCTGTCGTAGCCCGCGCCCGCGGTCTCGTGCGCCGCGACCGCGTACCCGTCGCGCGCGGCGACGGCGACGGCCGGCACGTCCCTCGTCGCGACGAGGTCACGCGCGAGGATGCAGCCGGTCGCGTCGTGCAGCGCGACGTCGAGGGGCGCGACCGGCCCCACGGCGGCGAGCACGGCCGCCAGGTGGTCCTGGACCGATCTCATGCGGGCATTGTGCCCCGACCCAGGGGTCAGGCCTTGCCGCCCGCGACGTACTGGACGAGCCAGTCCTTGAAGTCGGGGCCGAGGTCCGGACGATCCACCGCGATCCGGACGACGGCCTTGAGGTAGTCGAGACGGTCGCCCGTGTCGTACCGGCGGCCGCGGAACACGACACCCGTGACGCCGCCACCCTGCTCGGCAGGCATGTCCATGAGCGTCGCGAGGGCGTCGGTGAGCTGGATCTCCCCGCCGCGCCCCGGAGCGGTCTGCTCGAGGACGTCGAAGACCGCGGGGTGCAGCACGTAGCGGCCGATGATCGCGAGGTTCGACGGCGCCTCGTCGACCGGGGGCTTCTCGACGAGACCCGTGATCCGCACGGTGTCCGCGTCCTCGTCGCCGTCGAGCGGCTCGACCGCCGCGCAGCCGTAGGAGGAGATCTGCTCGGCCGGGACCTCGAGCAGTGCGATGACCGATCCGCCGAGGCGCTCCTGGATCTCGAGCATCGGGGTCAGCAGGGCGTCGCGCTCGTCGATCAGGTCGTCGCCCAGGAGCACGGCGAACGGCTCGTCGCCCACGTGGTGCTTGGCCTGCAGCACGGCGTGGCCCAGACCGCGAGGCTGGCCCTGCCGCACGAAGTGCACGTGCGCGAGGTCGGTGGACTCGCGCACCTTGGCGAGGCGTTCGGTGTCGCCCTTCGCCTCCAGCGCTGCCTCGAGCTCGGGGACCGCGTCGAAGTGGTCGGCGAGCGTGCGCTTCGAGCGACCGGTGATGAGCAGGACGTCGTCCAGACCGGCCGCGACGGCCTCCTCGACGACGTACTGGATCGCGGGCTTGTCGACGACCGGGAGCATCTCCTTGGGCGTCGACTTCGTGGCCGGCAGGAAGCGGGTGCCCAGACCGGCGGCGGGAATGACTGCCTTGTGGATCGTCATGTCGGAACGCTAGCCGCGCACCGCGCGCCCCGCCCAGGGCAAGCGAGTGTGGCGTGGGTTACGTCGGCGGATCGCCGTGCGCGGTTCCGGACGCGTTCACGACGACGTCACGCCCGGCCGTCGGACCGGCCCCGACGAAGCCGGCCTGGGCACCCCGGAGGACGGTGCCGGCCCGATCCTTTGCGACACTGGTGCCATGAGCAGCGCTGCCGACTCGTCGAACCGCGCAGGAGCACCGGAACCCGAGGAGGAGAAGGAGCAGCTCCGCGCGTCGATCCGCAAGGCCCGCGCCCACCGCTCGCAGCGCCGCCGCGACGAGGCCGCCGCGGCCCTCGCCGACGTCGTCGAGTCGATCCCCGCGGTCGCCGCCGCGCGCTGCGTCTCCGTCTACGCCGCACGCGCGACCGAGCCCGCGACGTCCGTCCTGCTCGAGCGCCTCGCGGCGCGCGGCGTGCGGATCCTGCTGCCCGTGCTCGGCGCCGGGTTGCAGCGCGGCTGGGCGGAGTACGCCGGCGCCGACGACCTGCGCGAACGCGCTCCGGGACGTCCTCCCGAGCCCGGCGGTCCGACGCTCTCCGCGCAGGCCCTCGCCGACGCCGACGTGATCATCGCCCCGGCCCTGGCGGTCGACACCGCGGGCGGCCGCCTCGGTCAGGGCGGCGGCTGGTACGACCGTGCCCTCGAGCACGCCCGCGCCGACGCGCTCGTCGTCGCCGTGGTGTTCCCCGAGGAGGTGCACGACGCGACGCTCGACCCGCTGCCGCGCGAGCCGCACGACCGTCGCGTCGACGCCTACGCCACGCCCGAGCGCTGGGTGCCCCTGACCTCCTGAGCCCCCGCGCCCCCGGTCGGCGCCGACGGGCGCCCGGTCACGGGTGCAGCGTGAGCCTGTCGACCGCGTCGGCCGTCGTCGCGGCCGACGTGAACGGCCACGGGAACGTCTCCCCCGCCGCCCACGGGCCGAACTGGTCGCTGTAGTGCGGGCTCGCGGGGTGACCCGACGAGCCGGTGAAGTTCACCCACGTCGAGGAGTCCAGGTCACCGAGGTCGACGACCATGCGCATCGACGGCCCGGCCGTCACCGCGTAGCCCTCGGACGCGTCCCACGCGGTCGCGTCGACGATCGACGGCCCGCCCCCGACCCCGATCGGGTCGGGGTTGACGAAGTTTCGCACCAGGCCCGGGATCGACGCGCCACCGAGCACCGGGTGCTCGGGCGCGGCCGAGTGCAGGCGCCCCCAGCGCCACGAGTCGGCGTCGCGGCCGAGCTGCTGCGTCAGGGACAGTCGGGCCGTGATCATCGCCTGGTAGAGGATCTCGTCGCGACCCTCGAGCAGCCCGGGGGTCGTGCGGTCGTCCCACCACGGCGACGCCGGGTCGTCGAGCAGGCCACGGACCACCTCGAGCCAGCGCGAGCTGCCGTCGGGCAGGTCGCCGTCGGGCAGGTCGTCGGCGAACGTGAGCTCGAGCAGGGTCTTCCACACCGCCGCGAAGTACGCGGCCGCGGCCGAGTCGGCGCTCGAGACGCGGTCCCACGACCGCAGGAGCTGCTGGCCGTCGTCCTCGAACGTGTCGACGATCCCGATCCGCAGGAGCCACGGCACCAGGACGTCGGCGTACGGGTTGTGCTGGTCGTTCTGGAGCGCACCGACGTCCTGCACGCTGATCTTCTCCCCCGCCGCGATCGCGGACGCGAGCTGCGAGCCGATCCGCTGCGAGCGGTAGCCGTAGTCCCAGTCGTCGGTCAGGAACGGGCCCACCCCCGCGGGCGTGACCGCCTGGTTCGCCGCGACGACGTAGCCCTCGACCGGGTCGAGCGCGCGGGGCATGACCTCCGGGTCCACGTAGCCCTGCCAGTCGTACGCGGGGTCCCACCCGGGCCGCGGCCACGTGCCGTCCGAGGGCACGGCGCCGACGATCGTGTTGCGCACCGGGATGCGCCCGGGCGCCTGGTAGCCGATGTGGCCGTCCGTCGTCGCGAAGACGATGTTCTGCGACGGCACGTCGAGGAGGCGACCCACGCGCGCGATGTCCTCGGCGTCACGGGCCGTGTCCATCGCGAGGACCGCGTCCGCGGTGCGTCCCGGCGCGAGCGCGGTCCACGCGAGCGCGACCTCGTACTGGCGACCGGTGATGCCGTCCGCGAGCGGCGCACGCGCGACCGCGTCGACGTCGATCACGTCCGAGATGATCGGCCCGTGCGCCGACTGGCGCACCTGGATCGAGACGTCGTCGCCGCCGTTGACCTTGATGACCTCGTTCCGGACCGTGAGCGGCACGGTCTGGTCGCCGCGCAGCGCGCGTCCGTCCTCGACGCGCTCGAGGAAGAAGTCCGTGACGTCCGCGCCGAGGTTCGTCAGCCCCCACGCGAGGTCGGCGTTGTGGCCGATCACCACGCCCGGGAAGCCTGCGAACGAGAAGCCCGAGACGTCGTACGGACATGCGTCGTCGACCGTTGCGCAGCGCAGGCCCACCTGCGTCCAGATGCCCGGGGCGGAGATGCCCAGGTGCGGGTCGTTGGCCAGCAGCGGCGCACCGCTCGCGGTGTGCTCACCCGCGACGACCCACGAGTTGGACCCCACGCCCTCGCCCTCGCCGACGAGGTGCGGCACGGCGTCGAGCGCCCTCTGCGCGCTGTCGAGAGCGCCCTGCAGGCCCGAGTCGTCGAGGTCCAGAGAGGTCGCCGTCGCTGCGGCCTGCTCCGGCGTCGCCAGGTCCTGCGCGCTCAGGATCGGGGCGTTGAGGTCGTACGGGTAGGCGGGGAACAGCTCGTCGACGCGCGTGACGTCGCGGACCGAGGCGTACGCCCGGGCCCGCGCGAGCTCGTCGTCGTAGTTGCCGCGCAGGTCCCACGCCATCGCCTTGAGCCACGCGAGCGAGTCGACCGCGTCCCACGGCTCGGGCGCGTCGACGTCGACCTGCAGCCCCAGCACCGTGTACTCGACCGCGATCTGCGACGGCGCCTTGCCGTCCAGGTAGGCGTTGACGCCCTGCGCGTACGCCTCGAGCGCGGCCCGCGTCGTGTCCTCGACCAGCCCCAGCTCACGCTCGGCGACCCGGCGCCAGCCGAACGTGCGGATGACCTTGTCCGCCTCGAGCGCGTCGTCGTTCTCGCCCACGAGCTCGCTCAGCCGCCCCGCGACGACGTGCCGGCGGTAGTCCATCTCGAAGAACCGGTCCTGCGCGGCCACGTAGCCCTGCGCGAGGAACAGGTCGTGCGGGTTGTCGGCCGTGATCGTCGGGACCCCGCGCGCGTCACGCGTCACGGTGACCTCGTCCCGCAGGCCGGTCACCTCGAGGGACCCGCCCACCTGCGGCAACGGGCGACGCACGACGACGAACGCCGCGACCGCGGACGCGACGAGCGCCACCACCAGGACGATGGCGACGGACAGGAGAGTCAGACGAAAGGCACGGCTACGCACGTCTGCGAGGGTAGTGCCGCCTCGGGACCCTCGCCGTCAGGAGGCAGCCGGAGCGGCGGCCGTGGCGGTCGTCGTCGAGGACGAGGACGAGCTGCTCGACGTCGTCCCGGAGGTCGATGCGGACGACGCGGACGCCGTGCTCGCCGCCGGCTTGGCGCTCTCCGACGGGACCGCCGGGACCGACGACGACTTCGCACCCGAGCGCGCGTCGTTGCGGTAGAAGCCGGAGCCCTTGAAGACCACGCCCACCGAGGAGAAGACCTTGCGGAGCTTGCCCTCGCACTCGGGGCAGACCGTCAGGGACGAGTCCGAGAACGACTGGTGGATGTCGAAGGCGTGGCCGCACGCCGTGCACGCGTACGAGTAGGTGGGCACCGGGTCTCCTGAGGGTTCGTTCGGTGTGTCTCGTGCGGTGGCCACCGGGGACCGACGCGGGTCGCGCCGCCTGGCACTCGCACGTTCCGAGTGCCAATGATAACGGCGTCCGCAACCCACCCATTCCCTCGGCGATCCCGGTGTGCGCCCGCGGCGCGGGTCGCCGGGTCCGGGCCAGGCGCACCGAGGACCGCCGGCGCTGGGTCGGCGGTCCTCGGTCGGGCGGGCGTCAGACGGTCGGGGCGGGCGGCGCAGGCGGTGCGCTGGGGCCGTCCGCCGGCTTGATCGTGGGCGGGTTCGAGACGTCGGCCGACAGCGCCGGCGTGGGGCGAGCGGCCAGCAGGTCGCGGATCTCCTGCAGCAGCAGGATGTCCTCGGCGGGCGCCGCGGGCTCGGGCTCCTCGCCGCGCTTGCGTCGGGCAGCGAGCTTGTTGAGCGGCAGGACGACGAGGAAGTAGATCGCTGCTGCGGTAAGCAGGAACGTCAGCAGCTGCGTCAGGATCACTCCGACACGGATCGGGTTACCACCCTCGTCGCCCCACGTGTACGGGCCGATGCTCCACAGGTTGTTCAGGTCTGGCTGCCCGAAGATCCAGCCGATGAGCGGGTTGAGGAACTCCTCGACGACCGCCTTGACGACGTTTCCGAACGCGGCGCCGATGACGACACCGATCGCGAGGTCGACGACGTTGCCGCGTGCGATGAAGTCCTTGAAGCCCTCGAAGACCTTGCCGAGGCCCTTCGCCCCGGAACCGAGGGTGGTAGTGGCCGAGCCGAGCGGGGACTGAGTCACGTGAACCTCCGTTGAGCTGAGCGGCCGTGGCCACTGCGACGTTCGATCATGGCACGACGACCGCGGACAGCAAGGCGGAAACGGCCGCACCTGACAACGCGGCCGCCTCGTCGGGCGAGACCGCGACCAGCACGGGCGCCGAGTCGCCGCCAGCGAGCCCTGCTGACCACCCCTGGTCCTGCGCGCCGGGCGGGACCGGCAGCACGAGCGCATGCCGCGCGACGACCACGCCCTGCGTCCCGGTCTCGGCGGCGGCG
>NZ_LFKW01000057.1:0-19080 GCF_001040865.1 Cellulomonas sp. A375-1
GGTACCGACGGCCCGCGGTGCCGGTCGTCGTCGCGTCGTGGCGCGAGGTCGCGCACCTCGCGGTCGACCCCCGCGCGCTCGGCGAGCACGAGCCCGCGCCCGGGGGGCAGGGCGCGGCGCTGGAGAGGTTCGAGACGAGCAGCACGACGAGCTGGGTCTGGGCGCGCTCGACGCGTGAGGACCGCGCCGTGCTGGTCCCCGAGCACGTCGCGTACTGGCACGAGCGCGGCGTCGGCTCGCGGTTCGTCGCGGAGTCCTCGAACGGGTGCGCGGTGGGCGGCACGCGCGAGGAGGCCGTGCTGCACGGCCTGCTGGAGGTCGTCGAGCGCGACGCGTTCCTGCTCGCCTGGTACGCCAGGGCGCGGCTCGTCGAGGTGCAGCTCGCCGACGACGGCGACCTCGCCCCGCAACGGGAGCTGCTGGACGAGCTCGGGCTGCACCTGCGGGTGCTCGACCTGACCTCCGACTTCCGGGTCCCCGTCGCGCTCGCGGTCGTCACCGCGTCCGAGGCCGACGTGCGCGCCGGACGCGCGCCCGCGCTGTCGCTCGCCACGGGCGCGGCCGCGAACCCGCGCACCGCGATCCGGGAGGCGGTCGCGCGGTGCGTGACGAAGGCGGTGATGCACGCGACCTGGGTGCGCCGGCGCCAGTCGCTGCCCGCCGACCGGTGCCGCCCGCTGCTCGACGACTTCGACCTCGTGCACACGGTGCGGGACCGCGCCGGCCTGTACGGGCTGTGGGAGTCGCGCCACCTGTGGCAGTTCCTCGCGCACCCCGTCGGCCTGGTCACCGAGGCCGCGCTGTGCGCACGTCCGCGCCTGCCGACCGGCGACGTCGCGCTCGCGCTGCGGCTCCTGCTCGAGCGCACCCACGCGCTCGGGATGGACGCCGTGGTCGTCGACCAGAGCGCACCCGAGCTCGTCGACGCGCTGGGCGTGCACGCGGTCAAGGTGCTCGTGCCCGGCACCGTCCCGCTGACGTTCGGTCACCGGCAACGGCGCACGGTGGGCATCCCGCGCCTCGCGCGCGGCGCATCGATCCTGGAAGGAGCCCTGCCGTGGGACGACGACCCCCGCCCCAACCCCGTGCCGCACCCGTTCCCGTGAGGGGACCGGGCGCGGCCGACCAGCTCGTGCGCTCGCTCGTCGCAGGGGGGCGAGCGAGCGCATGGACCTTCCGCACCGCCACGGGACGCGCCGGCGGCCCAGGGCGCGGGCGCGGATGACGACGACGATCGTCCCCGCGACCGTGACCCCGGACGACGACCGCGCGCGGGCGGCCGGTGCGCTCTACCGTGCGCTGCACGCCGCACCGGAGCTGTCGGGGCGCGAGCGCGAGACGGCGGCGATGTGCGCGGCCGAGCTGCGTGCCGCGGGGGCGCACGTGCTCGAGCGGGTCGGCGGCCACGGCGTCGTGGGGGTGCTGCGCAACGGCGACGGCCCGGTCGTCGCGCTGCGGGCCGAGCTCGACGCGCTCGCCGTCGCCGAGGCGACCGGCCTGCCGTACGCGTCGAACCGGCGCACCACGCTCGGCGGGCGGCAGGTCGGCGTGTCGCACGCGTGCGGTCACGACGTCCACCTCGCGGCGGTGCTCACGGCCGTGCACCAGCTCGCCGAGTCGCGCCGTGCCTGGCAGGGCACGGTCGTCGCGGTCCTGCAGCCCGCCGCGGAGACCGGCCACGGCGCCGCGGCCATGCTCGCCGACGGCCTGGCCGACCGCGTGCCCGCGCCGGACGTGCTGCTCGCGCAGCACGTGAGCCCCGACCCGCTGGGCGCGGTGACGATCGGAGCGGCCGCGATGCTCTCGTCGTCGATCGCGCTCGAGGTGACGCTGCACGGCACGGGCGGTCACGTCGCGTTCCCGGGCGGCTCGGTCGACACGGTCGCGGTGCTGCTCGACGTGCTCGCGGCGGCCGGCGACCTCGCGGGCGAGGCGGGGGTCGAGCTCACGGTCAGCGCGGTGCACGGCGGTGCCTCGCACAACACCCTGCCGCACGTGGTGCACGCCGAGCTCGCGCTGCGTGGCGCCGACGCGCGCGTGCTCGACGTGATCGCCGACGAGGTCTGCGCGCTCGCGCGGCACGTCGCCGACCGCTCGGGGTGCCCGCGGCCCGCGGACGTCGAGCGCATCGCGTCGTTCGGTGACGTGCGCAACGACGCCGACGCGGCGCGGCGCGTGCACCGTGCGCTCGTCGGACGGCGGATGCCCACCTACCCGCTGACCGCTCCCTCGCCGGCGAGCGACGACGTGGGCGCGCTCGCGCACGGGCTGGGCTGCCCGCTCGTGTACTGGTTCCTGGGCTCGACCGACCCGCACGTGCTCGAGGCCGCGGCGGGGACGCGGTCGGCCTCGGGGATGCCCTCCTCCGCGCCTCCCACGAACCACGCCCCCGACTTCGCGCCGCACCCCGACACCGTGGTGCACGCCGCGCGGACGCTCCTGGTCGCCGCCGGGGCCTGGCTCACCTGACGTCGGACCGAGGCGTCGCGCGGACCGCGGACGCACCCGGCACGCCCCGCCCGGCGGCGGCTAGCGTGTGCGGGTGACGGTTCGGCGACGCGGGCGGCACGTAGCGGAACCCAGTGGCGCCAGGTACGCCATCGCGTTCCTCGACGTGGACGAGACCCTTCTGACGATCAACTCGATGAGCAGCTTTCTCGTCGCGCACCAGCGCGCCCGGGGGCGCACCCCGGAGCAGGTCTCCGCGCTCCTGCGTGAGCTGCACGCGCTCGACGTGGGCGGTGACCGGGACGCGGTGAGCCGCGCCTACTACGCGACATTCGCGGGCGAGCGCGCCGACGAGCTGGCCGAGCTCGGCGAGCGCTGGTTCGCGGACCTGTCCCTCGACGTGTTCCATGCCGGAGTCGCCGACGAGGTCACCGCCCTGCGCGACGCCGGCACCTACGTCGTCCTGGTGTCCGGCGCGCCGCCCGCGACGGTCGCGCCCGTGGCCCGGGCCCTCGGCGCGGACGCGTGGTTCGCCACCGTGCAGGAGGACGTGGACGGTGTGCTGACCGGGGTCGCGACCGACGCCGTGATCGGTGCGCGCAAGGCGTTCGTCGTCGGGCAGGTGACGCGTGAGCGCGGCGTCGCGGCCGACGAGTGCGTCGCGTACGGCGATCACGCGAGCGACCTGCCGATGCTCGAGTCGGTCGGCGCGGGCGTCGTCGTCGGCGAGGACCCGGTGCTGACCGCCGCATCATCTCGGCACGGGTGGCGCACCATCCCGGCAGAGCCCTCCGTCCCGGCACAGTCCTCCCTCCCGGCACAGTCCTCCGTCCTGGCACAGTCCTCCGTCCCGGCACAGTCCTCCGTCCTGGGTGGGCCCGTCGACCGGTAGCCGTCCGGACCCGCCACAGTCGGTCAGTCGGCGAGGGTCGTGTCGGTGGTGAGCTCGACGGTCGCCCAGACGTCGAGCGGCAGCGCCCCGAGTCGGGTCAGGAGCGCGCGGCGGACGGCGTCCTCGTCGTCGACCTCCCAGCGGTGCTCCGGGACGAGGAACGTGACCTCGACGTACATGCGGCGGCCCAGCTTCGTCGCGCGGACGGCGGGCTCGGGCAGGTCGAACTCGGTCCTCGTGCGTGCGACGGCGTCGTCGAGCGCGGTGGCCAGGGCTCCGCTCGGAGCGCCCTCCAGGAGCTCGTGCATGCCGTCGCGCACGAGGCGGACCGGCAGGTGGACGACGAGCGCCACGGCCACGAGCACGAGCGCGGGGTCGACGTAGACGGCGACGTCGTTCTGACCGGCGCTGCGCAGCACCGCAGCGACGACGCCACCGACGGCGACGACGAGGCTCAGCACCGCGCCCGAGCGCCACGCGACGACCTCCGCGCCAGCGAGCTCGGAGCCCGGTGCGGTGCGTGCGACCACGGTCGCGACGAGCCACGACGCGCCGGCGGAGGCGACGCCGTACACGATCAGGACCGTCGCGGACACGGGCGAGCCGCCGGCGACGATCGTCGCGATCGCGCTGACCACGCCGTACAGCAGCGCCCCCAGCAGGGCCGCACCCTGCACCGCGACGGCGAGCGGCGTGGCGGCCGAGCGCCCGAACGGGAAGCGCGGCGACGGCGGCGCGGAGGCGGCGCGTGACGCGAGCAGCGAGACGGCCACGAGGGCGATCCCCGCGAGCATGTAGATCCCGTCGAACACGAGCACGTCCGCCTGCGCGAGCACGCCCCAGGCCGCCGCCGCGAGGCCGATGAGGCCGGACGCGACGATCGAGACCACGAGCGCACGGGTCTCACGCCGCGCCTCGTCGGACGGGTCGCGCACGCCGCCCCCGCTCACGGCCAACCCCCGCTCACGGCCCACCGACCTTCACGGCCCACCCACCGTCACGGTGACCACAAGACCGGGATCAGCGCGATCGCCAGCGCGAACCACGCGACGGTCACGGCGATCCCGAGCTTCCAGTAGTCGCCGAACCGGTACCCACCCGGGCCCATGACGATCATGTTCGCGGGCGTCGCGATGGGCGTCAGGAACGAGGCGGCGCCGGCGACGGCGACGAGCATGAGCACGGGTGCAGGCGCGACGCCGGCGTCCGCCGCGGCGGACAGGGCGATCGGCGTGACGACCAGGACCGTCGCGGTGTTGCTGACCACCTGCCCGAGGACGAGGGTCAGCGCGAACAGCGCGGCGAGCAGCAGGTGCGGTCCGCCCCCCGCCACCAGGTCCACGAGGCGACCCGCGATCAGGTCGGCCGCGCCACTCGAGGAGATCGCGGCCGACAGCGGGATGAGTCCGCCGATCAGGACGAGCGCCTGCCACGAGACGGACCGGTACGCCTGCTGCGGCGTCACGACGCCGAGCAGCACCATCCCCACCGCGCCGACGAGCCCCGCGATCGCCGGGATCGTGACGCCTGAGGCGAGCAGCGCCACCGTCACGACCATGATCGTCAGCGCGCGCCACGCGGCGGGACCGAGCGGGGCGTTCTGGCGCCGGACCGCAGCAGGGTCGTTCACGACGAGCACGTCGTCGTCCCGCTCGAGCTGTTCGACCTGCGGCCACGGGCCGTGCAGCAGGAGCAGGTCGCCCTCGGCGGCGATCGTGGTCTGGGGACCGCGGTCCTTGCCCAGCCGGCGGACCGCGAGCACCGTGAGCCCCGAGCGGACCTGGCCCGGGAAGACCCGCTGCCCGATCAGGTCCGAGCGCGGCGCGACGACCACCTCAGCGATGCCGGCCTCGCGGCTCAGCAACGCCTCGCGGGTCTCGTGCGTCAGCGGGGTGGCGACGACCTCGACGTCCGAGCCCGAGACCAGACGCGCCACCTGGGACGACGTGCCGCTGACGACCACGACGTCGTCCGCGCGCACGTCTTCGCCGACATGGCCCGGGACACCGTCGGCGTGCTGCACGCCCACGACGAGCACACCCTCGGGGACCGGCACCTCGTCGGGCGCGGCGCCGACCAGCGGCGAGGTCGCACGGACCCGTACGCGCGTGAAACCCTCGTCGAGCCGGTAGTGCTCGAGCATCGCGGTGACGTGGTCCGAAAGGTCCGCGGGCAGCTCGTGGGCGTCACGGTGCGGCAGCAGAAGCGGGCCGAGCAGCAGGACCACGCCGATCGTCACGAGCACGAGCGGCACGCCCACGAGCCCGAACTCGAAGAATCCGAACCCCTGCCCTGTCGCGTCCGCGAGCGCGTCGGAGACGATGACGTTCACGGGGCTGCCCGAGAGCATGAGCAGACCGCCCGCGCTCGCGGCGAACGCGAGGGGCATGAGCAGCGAGGACGGGGACCGGTCGGAGCGCCGCGCGGCGAGCACCGCGACCGGCAGCAGTGCGGCCGCCGACCCGTTCGGCGTCACGAATGCGGTCAGCACCGCCGCCAGAGCCATCACGGCGATCGTCAGGCGACCGCGTCCCGTGCCCGCGCGCGCGACGATCGCACGCCCCGCCCACGCGGTGACGCCCGACGACTCGAGCCCGCCGGCCAGGATGAACAGGCACGCGATGAAGATGATGATCGGGTCGCCGAACCCCGCGACGACCGTGCCCGCGTCGACCAGCCCGGTGACGAGCAGCGCCAGCGAGCACAGCACCGCGACCGCGCCCACGGACAGCCGGTTCCAGACGAAGAGCGCGACCGTCGCACCCAGCACGATCAGGCTCAGCGTCGCATCGTCCACGTCGTCCTCCGGGGGCCGCGCGGACCGGCGCTCGACCGGCCCACGGACGCAGTCTGCCGCGTCGCGGGCGCGCAGGTCGGACAATGCGGGTGAACACGCTTCTGTCCGACATGGTGTGACATGCGCCAGGCCGCTACCTTCCGACTATGAGCAGCCAGCCGCTGGGTGACGACGCCATCGCGGCTGCGGCCGCGCACCTGCTTCCGCGTGCGGTGGACGACGTGGTGCGCCTGTCGCGCATCGAGTCCGTCGCCGCGCCCGGCTCGCCGCCGGGGCCGCTGCTGGAGGCGCACGACGAGGTCGTCGCGCTCCTGCGGCGGGCGGGAGTCACGCAGATCGACCAGATCATGCTCGACGGCATGACGGCGCCGACGATCGTGGCCGACGTCGCCGGGCCGCCAGGCGCCCCGACCGTGCTGATGTACACGCACTACGACGTGGTCCCCGCGGGCGACGACGCGCTGTGGACCAGCCCGCCCTACGAGCCGGTGGTCACCGAGGACCGTGTCGTCGGTCGCGGCGTCGCGGACTCCAAGGCGAACATCGCCGCGATGATCGGCGCGCTCGAGGTGTACGGCGCGCAGCCGCCGGTGAACCTGCGCTTCGTGCTCGAGGGTCACGAGGAGTTCGGCAGCGTCTTCGAGGAGCACCCGCCGGCCTCGCCCGAGACGTACGCCGCGGACGCGATCGTCATCGCCGACGTCGGCAACGTCCGGCCCGGCCAGCCCACGCTCACGATCGGCCTGCGCGGGTCGGTGACCGTCACCGTCGAGGCGCGGACCCTCGGCTCGGACAAGCACTCCGGCCAGTTCGGCGGCGCGGCACCCGACGCGCGCACGGCGCTCGTCCGGGCGCTCGCGGCGCTGCACGACGACCGCGGCGACCTGGTCGTCCCCGGGCTGCGCCGCGAGCCGTGGACCGGTTCGACGTACACCGACGACGAGTTCCGCGAGCTCGGCGAGGTCCTCGACGGCGTCCCGCTCGTCGGCACCGGCGACCTGGGCTCACGCATCTGGTCCGGGCCGGCCGTGACGATCATCGGCTTCGACGCCCCGCCCACCACGTCGCCGCTCAACGCGGTCGCGTCGTCGGCCAAGGCCGTGCTCAACCTGCGCGTGCACCCCGCCCAGCCGGCCAAGGAGGCCGGGGAGGCGCTCGCGACCTTCCTGCGCGGGATCAAGCCGTTCGGCATCGAGCTCGACGTGCAGGTGGGCGAGGCCGGCAACGGGATCCTCGCGGAGACCGGCGGCCCCGCGTTCCGCGCGGCCGAGCAGGCGCTGCGCCTCGCGTGGGGTGCCGAGCCCGGGACCATGGCGCTCGGCGGCTCGATCCCGATCGTCATGTCCTTCCACGAGGCCCAGCCCGCCGCCGAGAAGATCCTGTTCGGCGCGAGCGACGGGTACTGCAACATGCACGGCCCCAACGAACGGCTGCTCATCGACGAGCTGCAGCGCACGATCGTCGCGATGGCGACGTTCTGGCGCGAGCTCGCGGCGACGAAGGAGAGCTGAGCATGAGCGCGACGACCGCCGAGAAGCCGTCCGGGGTCGCCCCGAAGAAGAAGCGCAGGCTCAAGTTCCCCACGGCGATCACCACGCTCGCGATCGTCACCGTCCTGGTGTGGGTCGCGGCGATCTTCATCCCGTCCGGCCAGTACCAGACCGACGAGACCGGAGCGCCGATCCCCGGCTCGTTCGAGGAGGTCCCCTCGCCGCTCGAAGGCTGGGACCGCATCCGCGAGCTCATCCTGTCGCCCGTCAACGGCCTGTACGGCATCCAGGACGGGACCACCGGTTTCGTCAACACCGAGAACGTCGGCCGGATGTTCGGCTCGATCGGTGTCGTCATGTTCATCATGGCGCTCGGCGCGTTCATCTCCGTGAGCTTCTCGACCCGCAGCCTCGAGGTCGCCGTCTCCTCGATGGCGCAGCGCCTCGGCTCGCGCGGGTGGCTGCTGATCGCCGCGATCATGGTGCTGTTCTCGCTGCTCGGCTCGACGATGGGCTTCTCGGTCGAGACGTTCGGCTTCTACCCGCTGCTCATCCCCTTGTTCCTCGCGCTCGGCTACGACCGCATGGTCGCCGCCGCCGCGATCATCCTCGGCGCGCTCACCGGGTCGATGGCCTCGACCGTCAACCCGTTCTCGATCGGTGTCGCGTCCGGCGAGGCCGGTGTGTCGATCGGCGACGGGATCGTGCTGCGCGTCGTCCTGTGGGTGCTGCTCACCGCGATCGCCGTGGCGTTCGTGCTGCGCTACGCGGCGAAGGTGCGCCGGGACCCGTCCGCGTCGATCGTCGGGTTCGCCGAGGTGGTGTCCGACGAGGAGGCCGACGCCTCGCCCGTCGCACCCGGCACCAAGCTCGACCGCACGCAGACCTGGGTGCTCGTCATCACCGGTCTGACGTTCGCGCTGATGATCTTCTCCGTCATCCCCTGGTCGAGCATCTTCGGTGCCACCGCGGGCCCCGCCGAGGACGAGCTCGTCCACCAGACGACCACCGAGCCCTACTGGTTCGAGCTCGGTTGGTGGTTCCCGCAGCTCACCATGCTGTTCGTCCTGGCCGCCGTGCTCGTCGGCGTCGTCGCACGGATGGGCGAGGCCAAGATCGTCTCGCTCATCGGCCGCGGCGCAGCCGACATGATCGGCCCGGCGATCGTCATCCTCCTGGCGCGCGGCGTCTCGGTGATCATGACGAACACCGAGACGCTCGACACCGTGCTGCACGCGATGGAACGCGCCGTCGAGGGCGCGTCCGCCGCGGGGTTCGCGATCCTCGTGACGCTCGTCAACATCCCGCTCGCGTTCCTGATCCCGTCCTCGTCGGGTCACGCGACCCTGGCGATGCCGCTGCTCGCCCCGCTCGGCGACTTCGCCGGCGTCTCGCGCGCCCTCGTCATCACGGCCTTCCAGATGGGCCACGGGTGGATGCTGCTGTTCGCGCCCACGAACGCCGTCGTCGTCGGTGGTCTGGCGATCGCCAAGGTCGGCTATGACAAGTACCTCAAGTTCATCTGGCCGCTCCTGGTGGTCAACCTCGTGCTGGTCGTCGCGGTCATCGGCATCGCCGCAGCCACGGGCTGACGCGCCTCCCGGGTGGGTCATCGTCGCGCTCGTTCGGCGGTTCAGCAGCCGGGGGTTCTCCCCGAGCGCACGACCTCACCTCCTCGCGTCCGGAAGGTGTACGTCACGGTGGCGACCGAGCCCGTGACCGACGGAGCGCGAGCGCTGCCCCGCGAGGACTGAGGCGGTGGAGGCGCGGGCGGGTGGCGGACGATCGAGAGGTCGCGCTCGTGCACCACGTGGTGGTGGTACGAGCACAGCGTGATCCCGTTCTCGACCGACGTCACGCCGCGGTCGCGGTCCCACCAGCGGATGTGGTGGATCTCGCACCACCGGGCAGGACTGCCGCAGCCCGACCAGCCGCACCCGCCGTCGCGCGCGACGACTGCTCGCCGCAGGTGGCCGGAGTACAGCCGCTGCGTCCTGCCGACGTCGACGGGTCGGCTCTCGGCATCGACCACCACGCGCGTCAACGCGCAGTCGCACAGGATGCGGGCGACCTCGCTCACCGGGAGGGTCGTGCCGTCCTCGTCCGTCGCGGCCGGCATGCCTACGAGCGCCGCAGCGAGCTCCTCCGCGGGCGTGGTCGTGCGCCGGTCGACCGGGGCGGGCGCAGGAGTGGCGTCGTCGCGCGAGGCCTGCGCGAGCTCGTCGGCGGGCGTCGTCGCACGCCGCTCGTCCCGAGCGGGCCGAGGCGTGGCGCCCTCGCGCAGGGCGCGGGTGAGCGCGTGGAAGGTCTGCTCGCGGAGGACCACCGACACGTGCGGACGCGAGGCGGCCCCCGCCACGATCTCCGGCGCGGTGAGCGCGTGCTCGGCGAGCGCGACCAGAGCATCCGCGCGCCTCTGCTCCGTCGACCGCTCGTCGTCCTGAGCCGGGCGACCCGCCGCGACCTCGAGCGCGAGCCGCAGCCGGTGTCCGGCACGCGCATCGAGCATGCCCTGCACGCGCGTGCCCGAAGGCAGGTCGGTGACGAACAGGTGCCGTCGCTCGCGCTGCGCGGTGTGCTCGCGTTCGACCGACACCGGGTCGGTCTGCGCGACGAACCGGTCGACCGCCTTGGCGTACTCCCGTCCGTCGAGCTGACGACCCAGAGCGACGAGCTCGCGCTGGGTCGCGGCCTCGGCGAGTGCCGCCGCGACGGCGGGTGTCGCGCGGGCGGCCACGCGGGACAGCACCTCGACGTGCGTCGTCGACAGCTCCCGGGCCAGCAGCGCGTCCTCGAGCGCCGGCATGGACGTCAGGACGAGCGCCCCGCGCAGCTCAGCCCCCGCGGCTCCTGCCCCGGCCCTCGTGCTCCGGCCGCGCCACGCAGCGAGATCGCGGTCGCCGTGCCCCTGCCACGTCCCCGCAGCCTGCTCGGCGTGCAGCAGGTGCGCCTTGGCCGCGGTGAGCGCCGCGACAGCCTCGTCGATCCGGGCGAGCACGGCATGCCTGTCCGGGCGCTCCCACGACGTGGCCCCCCGCGAGAGCTCCGCCAGCGCACGCGCCACCGCGCCGAGGCGGGCGGCCTCGTCGGCGGCGGCGACGCCCGTGCTCGGAGCGATCGCGACGTTCGAATGCATGTTCGAATCGTACCGACATGCCCCGACATGCCCGATCCGTCATCCACAGGCGCCTGACCCCAGCGAGCCGGCCACCGGACGCGTCAGGGTCGACGTCCGGTGGCCGGCGCGCTCGTCAGGAGCGGACCGCGCAGGTGACTCCGTTGAGCGTGAAGCTGGTGGGCCGAGGGTTCGCGCCGGTGAACGCACCGTTGAACCCGATGTCCACCGAGCCGCCCGCCTGGATCGCGCCGTTCCACGGGGCGTTGGTGACGGTGACCGCCTGGCCGCTCTGCGTGTACTCGCCCGACCAGCCGCTGGTCACCTGCTGGTTGCCGGGGAACGAGAACGTCAGCGTCCAGGAGCTCAGCGCGCTCGCCCGGGTGTTCGTGAGCTTGACGGACGCCGTGAACCCGGTCGGCCAGTCGTTCGTCGTGTAGGTCACGGCGCACCCGCCGGCGGGCGGTGCCGACGGCGACGCGGTCGGTGTCGGCGTGGGCGTCGGCGTAGGCGTCACCGTGGGCGTGGGCGTGGGCGTGGGCGTGGGCGTGGGCGTGGGCGTGGGCGTCGGCGTCACAGTCGGTGTCGGGGTGGGCGTCGGTGTCGGTGGGGCGGTGGGCGAGACGCCCGTGCTCCCGACGACGATGCCGCGCCCGTTCGTGCCGATGTACACCCGCCCGAACACGTCCGGGTCACCCGTGATCGCGGACCCGGTCCACGCGTACTGGTGCTCGTCGTCGTTGATCCGCGTCCACGTCGACCCGCCGTCGATCGACCGGAAGAAGCCGCGCACGCCGTCGTACTGGGAGGTCGTGTAGATCGCCGGGTAGGAAGCCCCCGGCGCCGCCTTGCCGAACCCGACCGCGCCGCCGTCGGTGAAGCCCGCGACCTTGGTGAAGGTCGTGCCGTAGTCCGACGAGCGCCACAGACCGTTCTCGGCAGCGAGCCACACGTGCCCGGCCTTGCCCGGGACCGCGCCGAACCGCACGTTGCCGGTGGTCGCGAACCCGGTCGCGGCGGACTGCGTGAACGTCGCGCCCGAGTCGCGCGAGGCGTAGAACCTGCCCGCCGAGAACGCGTAGAACGCCTTGGCGTCCTCGCGGTCGGACTCGACCCGCGCCTGCGCCGGCACGCCGGTCGCGGCGGTCCAGCTCGACCCGAGCGTCGTCGACCTGTGCACGCCTGCGCCCTCGGGCGACCACACGATCGTCGTGCCGTCGGCGGACATCGCGACCGTCCCGGAGCTCGTGACGCCCGCGGGCTCCTGCCCGGCCCACCACGACGAGCCCGACGAGGTCGAGACGCCGATGTGCGACTCCACGGTGCCCGAGACCGCGTAGCCGACCCGGACCATCGTCGCCGGGTTCTTCTCCGCGAAGTCCACCGACGACCCGCTGCCGTGGAACGGCTGCGTGAACTGCTTGGCGGGCACCTTGGTGATGTCCGTGTGCACGAAGCCGCCGAGGTCACCGAGCCCGGACACGAGCTCGACCGCGCCGGGCGGGGCCGCGAGGTCGAGGACCGAGGTCTCCTCGATGCCCTGCGCCTTGACGCTGATCCGCACCGTGCCGCCGGTGTCCCACGCGGTGAGGTTGTCGGTGCCGTAGATGGTGGCGCCCGTGCCGTAGAGCATGCGGTTCGAGTCGAACGGGTCGATCTCGAGCGACTCGGTCATCCAGCCGAGCTTGACGGCCGGCTCCGGGGGCTGCGGGTTCGTCGCGCCGAAGCCCAGCCACGGCGCGGCGGAGATGTCCTGCGAGTAGCGCAGCGAACGGTCCGGGTAGCCCGCCCAGTCCCAGATCCGCGTCCACGTCGCGCCGCGGTCGGTGGACCGGAAGATGATGACGTCCGGCCACCAGGAGACCTGCGTCGCGACCATGATCGTGTCGGGGTCCTGGCGGTCGATCGTGAGGCCCGAGTAGCCGTAGTACAAGTCGGAGTTCGACGACGGTACAGGTGAGATCTGCGTCCACGCGCCGCTCGTCGTGTCGAGGCGCCACACGTCGCCCTTGGCGCCGTCGTACGGGCCGCCGGTGTCGCTCGTCGCGATGTACAGCTGCTTGCCGACCTTGTCGAACACGCCCTTGTGCGGGAGGTAGCCGGTCGGCTGACCGGCGACGCGCGACCACGTCGTCCCGCCGTCCGTCGAGCGGTAGACGCCGTTCTGCTTGTCCGCGACGCCGACGTAGATCGTCTGGCTCCGGCTTCCGGCCGAGCCGCTCGTCGGGTCGAACGTGACCCACACCACACCCTGGTTCGACGTCAGGTAGGAGTTGCTCGACGTCGGGTCCTGCACGTAGTTGCCGGCGTTCGGGAAGCTCGTGACCTTGGCCCACGTGACACCCGAGTCCGTCGAGCGCCACAGGCCGTTGCCGCTCTCGGTGCCGAAGTACAGGACGCGGCTGTCGTTCGGGTCGATCTGCAGGCGCTCGCCCATGCCACGGCCCGGCATGTTGCCGCCGACCTTGAACGGCAGCTCGGTCTGCTGCCACGTCTCGCCGCGATCGCTCGATCGCAGGATCGCGCCGTTCTTGGGGTCCCAGTCGTTCGTGTAGGTGCCGACCGCCGCGTAGACGCGGTCCGGGTTGCGCGCGTCGGTGGCCAGCGACAGCACGCCGGTGCGGGACCAGTCGTCCCAGCCGATGTGGTCGAGCAGCGGGATCCAGCGCTTCGTCGTCTTGTCGAGGCGGTACGCGCCGCCGATGTCCGTCCGGGCGTAGACGAGGTCCTTCTCGCCCTGGTTGAAGACGATCCCGGGGACGAACCCGCCGCCGACGATCTCGACGTTGCTCCAGGTGTAGCCGGCCGCGTCGGGCGCGTCCGCGGCGCCCGCGGGACCGGCGGTCGCGGCGACCACCGCGACACCCGTCCCGACGAGCGCAGTCGCGAGGACGCACGCCGCCGCGCGCCGGGTGATCGATGCCGCTGGCAGGGACAGGGCGCGCATCCGCTCACTCCTTCGTGGCGTGCTGACCTGCCGAGAGGCCCCCGGCAGGACGCCGTCGACCCGTCAGGCGGCGCGGCACCGGCGACGCTAATCGAAGCGCTTCGACCGGCCACACCCCGCAAAACGATTACGCCACCCGCCCCACCCCACCCAGGTCCCCCACCCGACCCAGCGCCTGCTCAGGCCGGGGCGTGGGTTGGCCGGAGCGATCACTGGCTCGTCGCGGTGGTGGGTGGTGACCCAGGGGTTGCTCCGGCTGGGGCGTGGGTTGGCCGGAGCGATCACTGGCTCGTCGCGCCACTCGCGCCGAGCCTGTGTCTGCTCAGGCCTGCGCACCGGTTGGCCGGAGTGGGCGCTGGGTCGTTGCGGTGGTGGGTGGTGACCCAGGGGTTGCTCCGGCTGGGGCGCGGGTTGGCCGGAGCGATCACTGGGTCGGGGGGGGGGGGGGGGTCAGTTGAGGCGGAGGTCTGGGGGGGAGTGGGCGAGCATCGCGAGGTCGCCGCCCTGGCGGTGCAGCACGCGGCTCCACAGGGTCTCGGGGTCCGCGGTGAAGACGTCGGCGGGCTCCAACGGCACGACGAACCACGCACCCTCGCCGATCTCCTCCTCGAGCTGCCCGCCGCCCCAGCCCGAGTGCCCCGCGAAGATCCGCAGGCCCGTGAACCGCCCGACGACCGTCGACGGGTCCGCGTCCAGGTCCACGAGCCCGAACAGCCCCGTGAACCGGTCGACAAGGTGGTCGTCCGGCGGCTGCGCGGTGCCGTCGCCGCGCGCGCCGCCGGGCGGGAGGGCGCCGGCGAGCGGGCTGGACGAGAGATCTCCCGGCAACGGGTCCGACGAGCGGTCTCCCGGCAACGGGTCCGACGAGCCGTCTCCCGGCCACGCGTCGGACGAGCGGTCCTCTGCGGGCGCGGTGGGTGACGCGGTCGGGGGGACCTCGCTCGCGGGCGGGGTGGGTGCGGGGGCGGTCGCCGAGGGCGGGGGTCGGCGGGCAGGGTCGGCGGCGGGGACCGCGACACCGAGCGCGCCGTCCAGACCCACGGGTCCGCCCTGGAACAGGCCGTCAGGGTGACTGACCACGTCCTGCCACCCGGGGAGCACGGCGTCCACCTCGACGGGCAGCGGGCGGTTGAGCACCACGCCGAACGCGCCCTCGTCGTTGTGGTCGAGCAGCAGGACGACCGTGCGGTGGAAGTTGGGGTCGACGAGGTGCGGCGAGGCCACGAGCAACCGTCCGCTGAGGGTCATGCCTCCATCATCAGCGGTCGGACGGCCGTCGCCACCCGACAAAGGGCGCGCCGGCGCCGGGCGTTCCGGCACGTCCCGACAGCGGCAGGCCTAGACCTGCAGCCCGATCAGCCACACCGCGCCGAGCGTGAGCCCCGCGAGGGTGACCAGCCCGAGCACCAGCACCCACAGCGCGCCCGGGGTGTGCGTCAGGCCGCCGAGCAGGCCCGCATCGGAGGTGTCGCGGCCGCCGCGTCGCCGCGAGTCTCGTCGTGCCGACTGCATCTCGAGCACCGCGCGCGGGGCGCCCAGCAGGAAGAACCAGGTGACGACGTACGCGAACACGGCCTGCACGTCGGGCGAGCCCCACCCCGTCACGACGACGAGCGCGGCGAGACTCACCAGGACGGCCCACAGCCCGTACCAGTTGCGGATCGCGACGAGCACGAGGACGACGAGCACGAGCAACGCCCACAGCAGCGCCAGGTGGTACCCGCGCGACAGCAGCCACGCGGCGCCGACGCCCACGACCGTCGGCGCGGGGTATCCCGCGAACGCGGTCGCGATCATGCCGGGCCCGCGGGGCTTGCCGCGCGAGAGCGTCAGGCCGGACGTGTCGGAGTGCACCCTGATCCCGGACACCTGGCGCCCGACGAGCAGCGCGACGCCCGCGTGCCCGGCCTCGTGCACGATCGTCAGCGCGTGCCGCGCGACCCGCCACGCCACAGGCACGGTCAGCGCGACGAGCACCGCGACGGCCGTGGCGACCACCACCCACGTCTGCGGCACCGGGCTCGCCGTCGTCACGTCCGCCCAGGTCTCGCGCAGCCAGTCCACGGGCGTGAGCGTACGGGGAACATCGGCAGCCACGGCCCGGTTGCTCCCCACATGCGTGCCATCGCCTACAGCAAGTACGGCCACAGCGACGTCCTGGAGCTCGTGGACCTCCCCGTCCCGAAGGTCGGTCCCGACTCGGTGCTCGTCGCGGTCCGGGCCGCGTCGGTCAACCCCGTCGACTGGAAGGTCCGCGAGGGCTACCTCGACGGGCTCATGGACACGACCTTCCCCGTGGTCCCGGGATGGGATGTCGCGGGGGTCGTCGAGCGCGTGGGGCTCGACACCCCGGAGCTGAGCGTCGGCGACGAGGTCTACGGCTACGTCCGCAAGGACTGGATGCACGGGGGGACGTTCGCGCAGTACGTCGCGGCTCCGGTGCGCACGCTCGCGCGCAAGCCCGCGACGCTGTCGTTCGAGGAGGCCGCTGCGGTCCCGCTCGCGGGGCTCACGGCGTTCCAGACGATCGAGCGCGCCGGTGTGCGCGAGGGCCAGACCGTGCTCGTGCACGCGGCGGCCGGCGGCGTCGGTCAGTTCGCGGTGCAGATCGCCGCGGCGCGCGGTGCCCGGGTGATCGGCACGGCGTCTGCGCGGAACCACGAGCACCTGAGCGCGCTCGGTGCGCAGCCGGTCGCGTACGGCGCCGGGCTGGTCGACGACGTGCGTGCGCTCGCGCCGGACGGGGTCGACGTGGTCCTGGACTACGGCACCGACGACCTCGTCGGGACCACGAGGGCGCTGCTGCGGCCCGGGGGGAGCGTCGCGTCGATCGTCGACGCGAAGGCGCGCGACGAGCTCGGCGGGCACTACGTGTGGGTGCGGCCGAGCACGCCGGACCTCGAGGCGCTCGCGGCCCTGATCGACGCCGGCCAGGTGCGCGTCGACGTGGCAGAGGTGTTCGACCTCGCCGACGCCGCCGCGGCGCACGAGGCGAGCCAGTCGCTGCACGTGCGCGGCAAGGTCGTCGTCCGGGTCTGACGCGCCGGGTGCGGGTGGCCGCGCGGGGTGGTCGGCGGGGCTGGCGCAGGACGTGCTCGGCCGTCGCGCTCGGGGGCGGCTAGCGTGACCGTCCATGGCGATCCGCTGGACGACCGCGATGCTCGACCTGCCGCCCGCCGACCTGGACGCGACGCTCGCGTTCTGGCTGGGCGTGACGGGCACGAGCCTGTCGCCGTGGCGGGGTGACGACGACGAGTTCGCGACGCTCGTCGCCCCGGACGGTGACGACTTCCTGCGCGTGCAGCGGTTCGCCGACGGGCCGCGCGTGCACCTGGACCTGCACGTGGGCGACGACGAGGCGGTGCGCGCCGAGCTCGTGCGCGCGCTGGCGCTGGGGGCGGGCCTCGAGCACGACGCGCGCACGCACGTGGTGCTGTCCTCGCCCGGCGGCTACGTCTTCTGCCTGGTCAGGGACGCGGGGCACGCGCGCCGGCCGGGGGCGGTGCGGGTGCAGACCCCGGCCCGGTCCGCCGAGCCCCGCGCGGTCGCGACGGCGCTCGTCGACCAGCTCTGCCTCGACGTCCCGCGCGCGAGCTTCGCGGCGGAGGTCGAGTTCTGGTCCGCCCTCACGCGGTGGCCCGCGCACACCGGCAGCCGCGACGAGTTCGTCGTGCTCGACCGCCCCGACGGCATGCCGCTGCGCCTCATGGTGCAGCGCCTGGGCGACGACGACCCGCGCCGCGAGGTCACCGCGCACCTCGACCTCGCGACGACGCACCGTGCCGCGCTCGCACGCGTGCACGTCGCCGCGGGCGCGCGCGTGCTCGCGGACGGACCCCGCTGGACGACGCTCGCGGACCCGTCCGGCCACCCGTACTGCCTGACCGACCGCGACCCGACGACGGGCCGCCTCCCCGACTGACCGGGCACCCGCCCGACCGCATCGCGCTCGCTCGTCGGACCTCGGGCCGACCGACGAGCCGGCTCAGCCGACCAACGGCGTGCGCGCGGTCGCCGAGGCGAAGCCGAGCCAGGTGTGGCGGTTGCCCGCCCAGCACCACCCGACCTTGGGGGCGTCGCGCCGGTCCCGTCCGTCGCGCCCGGTGCCGTTCGAGATCCACAGCGCGGGCGTGCGCGCGTCCAGCCGGCCGTTCGCCTTGGTGAGGCGCGAGCCGATCGTCATGAAGCAGTGGTTGCGCTCGAGCACGTCGGGCGCCTGGAGCACCCAGTGGACGCCCTCGGCGAGCGTGAGCGGCGTGCGGCCGCGCGCCGTGAGGGCGGGCAGCGCCTCGTCGGGCGACCAGTTCGCGAGGTCGTCGCCGCGGTCGAGACCGGACACCACGTAGGCCCGCGCGAGGGGAGGCGCCGGGACGTCGAGGCCCGCGAGCGGCCCGAACTGCGCGACGTCGGTCATGTCCTCGACGACGAAACCCGCTCGCTCGCCGCGCCGCAGCAGCGGGGCGAGCGCCGCGACCGGCGCGAGCTCGGGCGGCACGACGAGCAGGCTGCCGGGTGCCGGGTCGGCCGTGCGGGCCAGGCCGCGCAGGTCGTCGGCGGCGAGGCCCGCGAGCTCCGCGACGCCGAGCGCGACGAGGCGCTCGGCCTGGTCGACGAGGGACGGCAGGGGCGGCACGGAGGACTCCGCGGTCGGCGACGACCAGCGGCTCGTCGCGTCGATGGGGATCGTCGTGGGCACGGTCATGGCGGTGGACCTCCGCAGGCTCGTCGGGAACGCGGCGCAAGAAGGTTCAACGCGCCGCGCGTCCGGTTCGTGCCCCGGCGCCGGGTGAAGCGGGCGGCCGGACGCCTGCTCAGACGCCCTGCACGTCGTCGAGCCACCCGGCCATCTCGACGGCGTCCCGCGGGGGCGTGCCGACGACCTCGCGGACCTGGATCGGCTGCGCCAGCGGGCGGCCATCGCGCCCGGGCACCGCCGAGACGAGCGCGGCGATCTCGAGCGCGCGCTCGACCGTCGCCGTCTCGACCACCTGGAACCCCGCGACCCACTCGCTGAACTCCGCGAACGGACCCTCGGTGACGCTCGTCGCGTCGCGGCCCGACGAGCGCACCACGTAGGAGACGTCCGGCCCGGACAGGATCTCCCCGCCGACGAGCTCGCCCGTCGCGGCGAGGTCGTCGTTGAGGCGCCGGTAGTAGGCCATGTGCGCGTCGACCTCGTCGGGCGTCCACTCCTCCATGGGCGTCGGGTCGGTCCCGGGCTGGAAGTCGACGATGAGCAGGTAGCGCGGCATGGGTGTCTCCCTCGGCTGGTGCTGGTGCTGTCCTCAGCGTGACGTGCGAGGGGCCGCATGTTCGACAGCTGCGGCGCGTCGCCGCTGCGCGCGCTACCGAGCGGGCAGGCGGGGGTCGTCCGGGGCGACGGGCTCGAGG
>NZ_LFKW01000057.1:19135-48049 GCF_001040865.1 Cellulomonas sp. A375-1
CGAGGTCCGCCCCCGCCACGACGAGCCGGTAGCTCGCGTCCGCAGTCGACCACCGCAGGCCCGCACCCCCCTGCTCCTGCGGCAGGTACAGCGCGCGCACGCCGGCGACGGTCGTGTACTCCTGCTCGCCCGGCCAGGACGCGCGGGCGTCGACGGGCGTGCGGGCCGGGCTCGTGACCTCCAGGTACACGTAGCCACCCTCGTCGTACTGCACCGTCCACCGGTACACCGTCCCCGCCGGGTCGTGCGGCGGGACCGGGACGGCCACGTAGTCGTCCGGGACGGCGGCCAGGCCCGTGTCGTCGAGCGCGGAGTCGAGCGTCGTGACGAGCTCCGGCACGGTCATGCCGTTCGCCTCGACGAACCAGCGGATCCCGTCGTCGTCGGTCCAGGCCACGTAGTGGTGCCCGGCGGGCGGGCTCAGCACGTGCGCGGCGAACCCGCGGACCGTCGCGTCGTCGAGGGTCGGCCCGGCGCCCCGGAACGGCTCGGTCACGTCGCGGTAGACGACGATGCCGCGTCGGCCGGGCTCGTCGTGCAGGACCGCGACCGGGATCGCGTCGCAGACGCCCGGGCCCGAGCTCACCGCGGCGTGCTCGGGCACCCGGTCCCCGACGACGTGCAGCAGCCCACGCACGGCGGGGATCGTGGCCCACTGGTCGCGCGCGACGGGCCGGTCGGGGTCCGCCGGGCCGGGCACCGGGTCCTGCTGGTTGGAGCAGTTCGCACCGACGGCCGCGGCCGGGATGACGCCGAGGATGCGCGCGACGGGTGACGGCGTCTCGGTCTCACCGCGGCCGAGGACCGGCACGACGACCGCTAGCGCGGCCGCTGCCACGGACAGGCCGGCGACGAGCACGACGCGACGCGTGCGGCGACGCGCCCGACCGAGGCTCACGACCTCGCGGCGGTCGGCCTCGACCCGCGCCCTGGCCCGGTCGAGAGAGGTCGGGTCGACGGCAGCGGGTGCCACGTCGACGAGGACGGACCACGGGTCTCGCGTCATGGCTGGACTCCCAGGTTCAGGGCGCTCGCGGGCGACGGGGCGGGGTCGGGTGCGTGGGCGGGGCCGTCGGCGGCCGCGGTGAGCCTTCGACGCGCGCGGGACAGCCGCATCCGGAACGTCGCGGGACTGCACCCGGCGACGCGCGCGGCGTCGACCGGCCCGAGCCCGTCCCAGCCGACGAGGAGCAGTGCCTCGCGCTCCCGCCCCGTGAGCTGGGCAAGGGCGGCCAGCAGGCTCTCGCGCTCACCGACGGGCACGTGCGGGTCGTCGTCGCGGTCCACGAGGTGGGCGACGCGCGTCAGCTCGGCCTCGAGCGCCCTGCGACGCGACGACGACCGCCGCCCGTTCGCGATCGTGTTCCGGGCGACGACCAGCAGCCACGGCAGGGCCGGGTCCGGGACGTCGGCCAGTCGGCGCCACGCCACCAGGAACGCCTCGGCGACGACGTCCTGCGCGCCCTCGACGCCGACGTGCCGGGCCGCGTACGCCTGCACGCGCGCGGCGTGCTCGTCCCACAGGGACGCGAACCTCACCGCGGCGATGTCGGGCGCCAGGCGTTCCGCTCGAAGGATGCTCACATCCATGCAGTGTCCGGCAGCGTCGGGATGTCACATCGCCGATCGCCCGGGCGGACGCGGCGCGCCTCGCGACCGGGAGCACGGGCTACTGCATTCGGGGGAACTGCCCACCACGAAAGGCGCGAACGGGACGGTCTGCGCACCATGGGTGATCAGTTGCCGCGCGAAACGGATGCGGGAGGCGCCGATGTCGCAGATGCAGCACGACGAGGACAACCACACCGAGGGCCTGCTCACGCCGGGGGAGGTGGCCTCCCTCTTCCGGGTGGACCCGAAGACCGTGACGCGCTGGGCGCGCGCGGGCAAGCTCTCGTCGATCCGGACGCTGGGCGGGCACAGGCGGTACCGGGAGTCCGAGATCCGGGCGGCGCTGAGCGAGCCTCCGACGCCGGCCCCGCCGGGCGACTAGCGAGCGCACGGTCCGCGCGCGCCCGAGGACAGCACCCTGGTCCTGACACCGCTCTGCCGGGTCCGAGGGCAAAGCGCTCCGCGGCTGACAGTGGTGCCCGATAGAGTGCCGAGGTCCCGCTGTGGACACCCGTCTCGCAGGCTGGAAGCCGCTCGGCAGGGTGCCGGCTCGTCGCCGTACGCAGGCGCGAGCGCGTCGGGGACGCGACCGCGCCGTGAGGGCTGAGCCGCCCGGCAGACGCGGGTCACGCTGGATCAGGCACGCGACGAAGGGGGCCGACGGATGGCTGCGCGGAGACGGACGATCGCGACGACGGCTGTGATCGCCCTGGTCACGACGTTGGGCGTGACCGCCTGCACGGACTCCCCGCCGGGACCGCAGGACGCGGCGACGGCGCTCGCGGCCGGCCTGCAGTCGGGTGCGCTGGACGGCGTCGCGTTCGCGGCGGGCACGACCGCGGCCCAGGCGGAGCAGCAGCGCACCGACGCGTTCGACGACGTGCTCGCGACGTTCGGTGACGACGCCCTGCGTGTGACCGTCGTGCGCGCGCAGCAGGACGGGGACGACGACGCGCTCGCCGAGGCGGTCCTCGGCTTCACGTGGTCCCCAGCCGGGGAGGCGGGCTCGACGACTGCCGCCGACACGAGCCGCCGGTGGACGTACACGACGACCGCACGCCTCACGCGCGACGACGAGGACGTCTGGCGCACCAGCTGGACCCCGGCGATCCTCGCGCCCGGCCTCACGGACACCGAGGACCTCGTCCTGACCCGTCAGACCCCCGAGCGCGCGAACGTGCTGGGCGCGGCCGACGAGGTGCTGGTCGAGGCGCGGGACGTGCTCCGGATCGGCATCGACAAGACCCTGGTCCCCGCGGCCGAGGCGGGCGAGGCCGCGCGGGGCCTGGCTGCGGCGCTCGACATGGACCCCGACGAGTACGCCAAGCGCGTCGAGTCGGCAGGCCCCAAGGCGTTCGTCGAGGCGATCGTCGTCCGTCGCGAGGACGGGAGCTACGACGTCGAGGCGTTGCGCGCGCTGCCGGGCGTGAACGCGGTGAAGGACTCGCTGCCGCTCGCACCCACGCGCACGTTCGCGCGGCCCATCCTCGGCACGGTCGGCCCGGCCACGGCTGAGGTGGTCGAGAAGTCCGAGGGCGCGATCCGGGCGGGCGACCTCACGGGCCTGTCAGGGCTGCAGCGCCAGTTCGACGCGCAGCTGCGCGGTACCCCGGGCCTGCGCATCGAGGCCCGTGGGATCGAGGGCAGTGCCACCGAGGGTCAGGCGCGCGCGCTCTTCACGGTCGAGCCGAAGCCCGGCGAGCCGCTGCGCATCACGCTCGACCCGCTCGTGCAGCAGTCGGCCGAGAACATCCTGGCGAGCGTGGGGCCCGCGTCGGCGATCGTCGCGATCCGGCCCTCGTCGGGGGACGTGCTCGCCGCCGCGAGCGGTCCCGGCAGCGAGGGCCTGTCGACCGCCACGCTCGGCCAGTACGCGCCCGGCTCGACCTTCAAGGTGGTCAGCGCGCTCGCGCTCCTGCGCTCGGGCCTCACGCCCGACAGCACGGTGACCTGCCCGGACGGCATCACGGTCGAGGGTCGACGCTTCGACAACTTCCCCGACTACCCGGCGGCGTCGCTCGGCGACGTCCCGCTGCGCACCGCGTTCGCGAACTCGTGCAACACCGCGTTCATCGGTCTGCGGGACGCCGCGCCGCAGGACGCGCTGGTCGACGCCGCGGGATCGCTCGGGCTGCTGCCGGCGCAGTCGCTCGGCTTCTCGTCGTTCGTCGGTGCGGTCCCCTCGGACTCCGGCGGCACCGACCACGCCGCGACGATGATCGGGCAGGGCCGCGTGCTCGCCTCACCGCTCGGCATGGCGGCCGTGGCCGCGTCCGTCGCGGCGGGCCGCACGGTCACGCCGCGCCTCGTCGAGCAGGACGCGTCGTCCGACACGTCCGCCGACGCGCAGGGCGACGAGGCGACGAGCTCCGCGGACGGGTCCGCGAGCGACGACGCCGACGCGACCGACGAGCCGCGCGCCCACGTCGAGCTCACGTCCGACGAGGGTGCCGCGCTGCGCTCGCTCATGCGTTCGGTCGTGACGGACGGGGGCGCGGGCTTCCTGCAGGACGTGCCCGGCGCCGAGGTGATGGCCAAGACGGGCACCGCGCAGTTCGGCGAGACCGAGGACCTGCGCAACCACGTGTGGATGATCGCGATCCAGGGTGACCTGGCGGTCGCCGTGTTCGTCGACGAGGGCGAGTACGGCTCGACGACGGCGGGCCCGCTGCTCACCCGGTTCCTCGAGACCCCGGTGGTCGCGGCGCTCGCGGAGAGCCGCTCGTGACCGAGGCGAGCTACGCACCCGGCGCAGAGCGCTGGTTGCGCACCCTGCCGGGCACGGAGCTCACGGTCTCGGCCGTCGCGCTCGGCGGCGGGCCGCTGGGGAGCATGCCGGAGCTGTTCGGTCGTGAGGTGCCCGCCGAGGAGGGTGTCGCGACGGTGCTGGCGGCGTTCGACTCGCCGATCCGGTTCGTCGACACCGCCAACGGCTACTCGGACGGCGAGAGCGAGCGTCGGATCGGCGCGGCGATCGGGCTCTGGGAGGGTCTTCCCGAGGGTGTGGTCGTGGCGACCAAGGTCGACCCGCGGGGCGCGGACTACTCGGGGCAGCGCGTGCGGCAGTCGGTCGTCGAGAGCCGCGCGCGGCTCGGGCTCGACGAGCTCCCGCTCGTGCACCTGCACGACCCGGAGGGGCACGACTTCGCCACGATGACGGCGCCCGGCGGCGCGGTCGACACGCTGGTCGAGCTCCGTGACAGCGGGGTCGTCGGGCGGATCGGCCTGGCGGGCGGTCGCGTGCAGGAGATCGCGCGCTACCTCGAGCTCGGGGTGTTCGACGTGCTGCTCGTGCACAACCGGTGGACACTGCTGGACCGCAGCGCGGGCCCGCTCGTCGCCGAGGCCCACCGCCGCGGCATGGGGGTGCTCAACGCGGCGGTCTACGGCGGCGGGATCCTCGCGGCGCAGCGGGGCGGTCCGACGACGTACGGGTACCGGCCGGCGCCGCCGGAGGTGCTCGAGGCGGCGGCGCGCATGCGCGAGGCGTGCGCGGCCCACGGCACGGACATCGCGACCGCGGCGCTGCAGTTCTCGTTGCGCGACGAGCGGATCGCCTCGACGATCGTCGGGATGAGTCGTCCGGGGCACGTGACCGCGACCGTGGAGGCCGCTGCCCGGGCTCTCCCGGACGCTCTCTGGGACGAGCTCGAGGGCCTCCTACCGCCGTCGCGCACCTGGCTCGATGCCGAGTGATCCGGTTCAGGTCCGCTGCGCGACCGGGACAGAGCGGGACGAACGAGACATAGGACCCGGGTTGTCACTGGTCCGAACGGGTGATTTTGTTCATTGCCCGTATTTTCCTCATTCGGGCCCTTGGCCCGGGTACGTGATGTGAACTACCTTCCTGGTTGTCAGCGATAACGGCAAACCCTCCGCGAGGAGGGGACGCAAAGCCACGGGACCCACGACGGTCAGCCGGGCTACCGAACAGACAGGACGCGCACATGGACCAGACCGGCCTCCCCGCCGAGCCGTCGCAGTCGCCCGCCACCTCCTCCACCTTCCGCCTCCGGGTCCAGGCCTGGACGGAGATGGCCGCCGCGAGCGGCACGGTGACGGCCCTGCCCACGCAGCGGGAGCGCGCGGCGGCCTGACGGCAGCTGCGCACGTCACGGCCTGACGGCCGCTGGCGGCACACGACCCACGACGACCGGTCCGGTTCCCCGGGCCGGTCGTCGTCGTTCCTCCACCGGTCGCCCGCCCACCGGTGCGCGACACCCGTCGGCGCGCGGCGTCCACCGGTGTGCGAATGTGACGTTCGTCGCTAATGTCGGGTCTGGCGGCGATTCCCGCCGTCGTCCCGGTCGAAGGGTCGTACGACATGAACTTCTGGCAGTGGGTTCTGATCCTCCTGTGGTGGTTCCTCTTCTTCGCCTATCTCGTCATCCTCTTCCAGATCCTCGGCGACCTGTTCCGTGACACGAAGCTGAGCGGGTGGTGGAAGGCGGTCTGGATCGTCTGCCTGGTGCTGTTCCCGTTCCTCACGGCGCTCGTCTACGTGATCGCCCGCGGCAGCTCGATGGCTGAACGCCAGGCGGCCGCGGTCAGGCAGGCCAAGCACGACACCGACAGCTACATCCGCGAGGTCGCAGGGACCAAGTCGGCCGCGGAGCACATCGCCGACGCCAAGGCCCTGCTCGACTCGGGAGCGATCACGCCCGAGGAGTTCGCACAGCTCAAGGCGAAGGCCCTCGCCTGACACCTCACCCGCCTCGACCGACGACGCCCGCCCGCAGCACCACCGCGCGGCGGGCGTCGCCGTGCCGTGCCCTGGCGTGCGATCCGGGTTAGAGCTCGCCGACCTTCTGCAGATGTCGCATCGCGACCCAGCCGATCGGGATCCGCACCCAGTACGTGACGACGCGGAACAGCACAGCGATCGACGCCGCGATACCGGGGTTGATGCCCGTGACGGCGGTGAGCGAGGCGGCCAGCGCGGCCTCGATGGCACCCATGCCGCCGGGAGTCGGGACGAGCGCGCCGGCGGTGTTGCCCGCGAGGTACACGACCGCGACCTGGATCAGGCTCGCCTGCTGGTCGAAGGCCTGCAGGCACGCGTCGAACGCGAGCACGAAGCCGAGCGTCATGACGAGGTTGCCCGCCACCGCGACGGCCAGGCGCCACGGCCGGCCGAGGATGTCGACGAGTCGCGGCCAGATCTGCCGCAGGGTCGGGCGGATCTTGGCCAGCACCCACTGACGCACCTTCGGCACCAGGAGCGCGGCACCGACGAGCGTCGCGACGAGCGCGACGATCAGCAGGACCGCGGGCGAGACGGGTAGCTCCGACTCCTTGCCGCCCGAGCCCACCGACAGCACCGCGAGCAGCAGGATCGTCACGACGAGCTGGCTCACCTGGACCATCGCGACCGTCGCGGCCCCCAGCGACGTGGACACCCCGCGCTTGGTCAGCATGCGCAGGTTGAGCGCCGCAGGCCCGATGCCGGCGGGCGCGGCGAGCGCGACGAAGTTGGAGGCTGCCTGCACCTCGAGCGTGCGCCACAACGGCAGCCGCACGGGCGAGAACGCGAGGAGCGCCATGGCGGCGCCGACGATCGTGAGCAGCCCGAACAGGAACGCGACGATCGCCCAGCGCCAGTCGCTGCGCGCGAGCGCCCCCGTGATCTCGTCGAGGTTGATGCGCGTGACGAGCACCAGCACGACGAGGATCGGCAGGACGATCGTGAGGATCGACCGCGCACCGAACCGCACGAGCTGCTGGGGCTCGACGGAGGCCTCGGGGATGCGCGCGACGATCGCGGCGCGCAGGTCCCCGAGGACCGCCTTGTGCTGACGCACCTGGGCGCGGGTGCGCTCGGGCAGCGTGATCGACTGCAGCAGCGGGCCGATCGCGGCGACGTCGTCGTCGTCGAGCGAGTCCGCGGCGGACTGCAAGGCGCGCTCGACCCCCACGCGGACCGCGAGCAGCGCGAGCATCTGCGTGAGGTCCATGCGCCGCGCGAGCTCGGACGACGCGACGTAGCCGTTCTCCCAGCCGACGATCCAGACCATCGGCGTCCCGACGAGCTGGTCGACGAGCACGGTGTCGGACGTCAGCGCGCGGTGCGCGATCCCGGCCTCGTGCGCGGTGCGCAGCTGGGCCCAGATCTCCCGCAGCACGTCGTCGGTGAGGTCGTCGTCGGCGAGCTCGGTCAGCGGCAGCGCGTTGCCCGGGTGCGCCTGCACGAGCAGCATCGAGTCCTGCGCCTCGGCGACGCGCAGCAGCGCGGGGGTGCGCACGCCGGCGGCGCGCGCGGCGTAGCTGAGCAGCGCGGTGCGCTCGGCGGTCTGGCGCAGCGACTGGACGGACCGTCCCTCGATGCCGCGCAGCCGCACCGAGCGCCACACGCGCGAGACCATGCTCGCGACCTGGCGGTCGCCGTCGATCACGACGAGGTCGAGACGTTCGCCGTCGTCGGTGGTGAGCTCGTACGTGCGGTAGCCGGTCGAGCGCACGAGTGCGCGCGCCGCGGCGTCGTCGGGCGCGGGCAGGCGCGCGGTCGAGCGCAGGCCCTCGTCGGCCGCCGCGACCGACGAGTGCTGGGCCGAAGGGTCCTCGCTCGGCGCGTCGGGGTCGTCGGGGGCGATGCGGCGCAGCCGCACGGGCTCGAACCCCGCGCGACGCACGCCGGCGACGAGGCTCGCGCCGTAGGCGCGCTCGCTGCGCACGCCCGAGACGTACCGCACCGCCAGCCCGCACACGCGCCCGAGCAGGAGCGAGACCGCGAGGCCCGCGAGCGAGACCTGCGCGGTCACGAGCAGCACCGCGATCGCGAACCACAGCACGTTCCACGACCACGCGACCGTGCGCCGCCGTTGGCGCGGGCCGCTCACCGTGAGCAGGCTCGCGAGCATCGCGACGTACACGGGGATCGTCAGCTGCCACGTGCCGCCGAGCAGCACGGACAGGCCGCGCACGAGCTCGTCGGACCCGAACGTCTCGACCATGAAGATGACGGCGGCGCCCACGACGATCGCGAGCACGGCCGCGACGATCGCCTCGATGAGCTGCCGGCCCAGGCGGCGCAGCGCGAGCTCGATGCCCACGGCGAGCGGCACGGCGAGCGTGATGACGCCCTCAAGGACCTGCACGGGCACGAACAGGATCTTGCGCAGCAGCGTCGCGAAGCCCTGCACGTCCTCGGCGACGCCCGTGGTGGTGTGCTGCGCGTACGTCGCGAGGATCATCACGAGCGCGACGCCGAGGGCGGACAGCGTCGTCCCGATCAGGTCGCTGGGGTGGTGCACGCGGACGGTCGGCTGGTCGTCGACGACGAGGACGGCCGCCTCGGCCTCCGCGCGGGCGCGCTCGGCGCGCTCGTCGTCGGGGTCCGGCAGGTCCAGGCGAGGCCCGACGGCGACCGACGGCGACGGCTGCTCGTCCGCCGACGAGCCGGGCGGCGGCGCCGGCGAGGAGGGCTCGACGGCGCGCGGGGTCACGAGCTCGTCCGCCGGACCAGCGGGCCGCGGCGACGCCGACCCGGCCGACTTCCGTGCAGACATACGGGCGAGTCTAGGCGGCGGGGCCTTTCCGCGACGGCGGGCCGGAGGCCGGACCTGGGCGGACTCGGGGCCGGCGGCGCGCCACGCGCGGCAGCGGGCCGCCGCGCCTGCGACAGTTTCGCCGGGATTGTTGAGCCTCCCGGCGCTAGCGTGGCTGCCATGCGGGCAGCGGCCGCGCGGCCCTGACGGGAGGCGATCGTGAGCGACACCCTCGAGAAGCAGGTCGGCCAGGAGCTGCGGGCCGTCTGGTGGTTGCCGGTGCTGCGCGGGGTCGTCCTGCTGGCACTCGGTCTGCTGATGCTGCTGCACCCGCTGGAGACGTTGACCGCGATCACCTGGGTCATCGGGATCTTCGCGCTGGTCGACGGCGCGCTGATCATCCTGCAGGCGCTGATCGAGCACCAGAAGGGCGCGATGTGGTGGCAGCTCCTGGGCGGGCTCGTCGTCGTCGGGCTCGGCATCGTCGTCGTGTCCTGGCCCAAGCCCACCGTGCTGGTGCTGTTCTGGGTCGTCACGGCGTGGGTGCTCGCGGTCGGGGTGGTGGGGATCGTCGCCGCGGTCCTGCTGCACCGGCGCGGCGACTACTCCTGGTACGGCGCGCTGGCGATCGGCCTGGTCAACCTGGTGATCGGCCTGCTCCTCGCGTTCAACCCGCAGACGTCGCTCTCGGTCGTCATGGTGCTGTTCGGGGTGTTCGCGCTGGTCGTGGGCGTGCTGCTGCTGGTCAGCGGCTTCGCCGCACGGTCGTTGGGCCGCGAGCTGACGTCCTGAGCGAAGGTCGGGTGCGGTGCGTGCGGCATCATGGCCCACGCCCGCCCGACCGCTCCTGAGGATGGCCCCGCCGCATGATCGAGATCCTGAGCCCTGCCGAGGTCCTGCGCGCCCGGGACACCGGCGCGCTGGTCGCCGAGATCCTGCAGACGCTGCGGTCCCGCACCCGGGTCGGCACGAACCTGCTGGAGATCGACCGCTGGGCCCAGGCCATGATCGCGGGCGCCGGCGCGCAGTCCTGCTACGTCGACTACGCGCCGTCGTTCGGGCGCGGGCCGTTCGGCCACTACATCTGCACGTCAGTGAACGACGCGGTCCTGCACGGCCTGCCGCACGACTACACGCTCGTCGACGGCGACCTGCTCACGCTCGACATCGCCGTCTCGCTGCGCGGCATCGCCGCGGACTCGGCCGTCAGCTTCGTCGTGGGCGACGCCCGGCCCGCCGAGAGCCTCGCGCTGATCGCGACGACCGAGCGCGCCCTGGCGGCGGGGATCGCCGCGGCCGGGCCGGGCGCCCGCATCGGCGACCTCTCGCACGCCATCGGCACGGTCCTGAGCGGGGCCGGGTACCCGATCAACACCGAGTTCGGTGGCCACGGCATCGGCTCGACCATGCACCAGGACCCGCACGTCTCGAACACCGGCCGGCCCGGCCGCGGGTTCCCGCTGCGGCCGGGCCTGCTGCTCGCGCTGGAGCCGTGGATCATGACGGACACCGCCGAGCTCGTCACCGACGCCGACGGCTGGACGCTGCGCAGCGCGACGGGCTGCCGCACCGCGCACAGCGAGCACACGATCGCGATCACCGACGACGGCGCGCAGATCCTCACGCTGCCCCGCTAGCCGCGGCTAGTCGAGGCCGACGGCTGTGAGCCAGTCCTCGGGGATGAGCGCGTAGCCGACGAAGACGACGAGGTCCATCACGGTGTGGGCCACCACGAGCGGCATGACGCGTCGCTTGCGGCGGTAGTACTCGGCGAACACCAGGCCCATCACGACGTTCCCGAAGAACGGTCCCCAGCCCTGGTACAGGTGGTACGAGCCGCGCAGCAGCGCGCTCGTCACGACGATGAGCGGCGGGCTCCAGCGCAGGTCGCGCAGGCGCTCCATGAGGTAGCCGACCGCGACGACCTCCTCGAGCAGGGCGTTCTTGAGCGCGAGGACGATCAGCAGCGGGATGGTCCACCAGTGGTCGGTGATCGTCGTCGGCTGGACCTCGACGGTGATGCCGATGGCCCGGCCGATCGCGTACAGGCCGAGGCCCGGGACGCCGATCAGCGCCGCGAGCCCGACGCCGATCCCGAGGTCGCGCCACGGGCGGGCGAACGTCAGGCCGATCCGGCGCGTGGCCGAGCGGCCGTTGGCGGACAGCAGGTAGAGCGCGAGCGCGACGGGGATGAGCGCGAACCCGATCGCGAGGACCTGGTAGATCACGTCGAGCCAGGGCCGGGCGTTGAGCGGGGGGTTGATCGTGGTGCTCTGGTCGCCCAGCGGGGGCCCGGCCGTGAGGCGGTCGAGGATGTTGACGAGCGCGTAGACGCCGGAGCGGCCGAGCGAGAGGCCCAGGACGATCCAGATCTCGACGGTCAGGCGCCGACGCTGCGCGCGTTCGGACACCGGGGGCGTGCCGGTGACCAGCACGTCGCGGGGATGCGCGTCGCTCATGCCCGCACGGTAGCCGCCGCCCCTCGCAAAGAGGGGGTTGCGCATCGTCCCGGTCGGGCGCAAACTGGTTTGCGAGACAAACCGGACACCGTGCCCGCGCCGACGCGGGATGCGACCGACTCAGGGGGACCAGATGCACGACGACGAGACAGGCGCGGCGCTCGCGCCGCACGACGCGCTCGCGATCATCGCCGGCCAACGTGCCGCCGCCGCCCGCACGCACCCGTCCGCGGCCCTGCTGTTCGGCGTCTGGGGGACCGTCTGGGTGCTGGGCTACGGGTTGCTGTGGCTCACGGCGCTCGACGACGACGCCCCGGCCGGCTGGGCAGCGGTCGTCGCCGCCGTCGCCACGGTCCTCGCGATGCTCGCCACCGCGTGGCACATGGTCGCCCGCACGCACGGGATCCGCGGCCGCAGCGCGGTGCAGGGCGCGATGTACGGCTGGGCGTGGTTCGTGGGGTTCGTTGCGCAGGGCGTGACCGTCTCCGCGCTCGCCCACGCCGGCGCGTCCTCGGTCGTCATCAGCCTCGCGGCCAACGCGATGGCGACCATGGTCGTCGGCCTGCTCTACCTGGCCGGCGGCGTGCTCTGGGAGGCGTACGCGATGTACGCCCTGGGGGCCTGGGTCCTGCTGACCGGTGCGTTCGGCGCGTTCGCCGGCATCCCCGGCTCGTACGCGGTGCTCGCCTTCGCGGGCGGCGGCGGCATGCTCGCCGCCGCGCTCGTGCTGCGGCTGCGCGAAGGGCGCCGCAGTGCCTGACGACGAGCTCGACCCCGTGATCCACGCCCAGGCCCGGCTGCGGGTGGTCGCCACGCTCGCCGCGCTCGGCGAGGGCGACCGGATCGCGTTCCCGCGCCTGCGCCGCCTGCTCGACATGACGGCCGGCAACCTCTCCACCCATCTGCGACGCCTCGAGGAGGCGGACTACGTGACCATCACCAAGACCTACGAGGGCCGGTCCCCCGCGACGTACGTCGCGCTGACGACCACCGGCCGGCTCGCGTTCGATCGTTACTCCCGCCGGCTGCGCGACCTGCTGGGGAGCGCCCGATGACCGCCTCCGGCACGAGTCGCGGTGCGCCCGTCGTCGAGGTGGAGCACGTCACCCGGCGATTCGGGAACGTCGTCGCGCTCGACGACGTGTCGCTGAGCGTCCCCGAGGGCGAGCTCCTCGGCCTGCTCGGGCCGAACGGTGCGGGCAAGACGACGCTGCTCAGCCTGGTCAGCGGGTTGCGCAAGCCCGACGCCGGGACGGTCCGCCTGTTCGGCGGCGACCCGCGCGCCGCAGCCTCGCGCCTGGCCCTCGGCACCACGCCGCAGGAGACCGGCCTGCCGCCCACGCTGCGCGTGAGCGAGGTCGTCGCGCTCGTCGCGGGCCACTACCCGGACCCCATGTCGACCGACGAGCTGCTCACCAGGTTCGGGATCACCGAGCTCGCCCGGCGGCAGACCGGCGGCCTCTCGGGCGGCCAGAAGCGGCGGCTCGCGGTCGCGCTCGCGCTCGTCGGACGTCCGCGCCTGGTGCTCCTCGACGAGCCGACGACCGGCCTCGACGTCGAGGCGCGCCACGTGCTCTGGCAGGCCCTGCGCGACTACCACGCCGACGGCGCGACGGTCGTGCTGACCAGCCACTACCTCGAGGAGATCGAGGCGCTGGCCCGCCGCGTCGTGGTCGTCGGGCACGGCCGGGTGCTCGCCGACGGCGGGATCGACGACGTGCTCTCGCTCGTCGCGCGCCGCCGCGTCCTGCTCACCGTGCCGCCCGCCGCGCGGCTCGCGGTCGAGGCGCTGCCCGACGTCGAGGTCGTCGAGGCGCAACCGGTGGGGAGCCGGGCGTCGGGTGAGCTGGCGTCCTCCCGGGTCGACGCGCACGCCGACGACGTCCGCCTCACGCTGCTGGCTGCCGACGCCGACGCGGTGGTGCGTGGGCTCGTCGGCGCGGCGATCCCCTTCCGGGGCCTGGAGGTGCGGGGCGCGTCCCTCGAGGAGGCGTTCCTCGCGCTCACCTCCGACGGCCCGCACGACGAGCGCCCGCACGAGGAGCGCCCGCACGAGGAGCGCCCTCAGGACGGGCGCGCGCCGCACGGGCACCCGCAGCACGGCACGGACGACGAGCGGGCGGCGCGGCTCGCGCCCGCGCACGAGGGGGAGCGATGAGCAGCACGACGACCACGACGGGCCGCCCGACGACGGCTCCGCGCCCGGCGCGCACCCAGCCGTTCTGGCGGCTCGCGGTGCTGCACGCGCGCCTCGGGTTCCTCGAGACGATCCGCATCCCCATCGCGGTGATCGGCAACCTGCTGTTCCCCGCGCTCGCGCTGCTGTTCTTCGTCGTGCCGCAGAGCGAGGTGGCCGGTGACCCCGTCTCGGCGACCGCGGCCGTCGCGCAGCTCGGGACGTTCGCGGTGATGTCCACGTGCCTGTTCTCGTTCGGCGCGGGGATCGCCGAGGAGCGCGCGCTGCCGTTCGACCCGTACCTGCGGACGCTGCCGGCCGGGCCGGGCCCGCGGCTGACCGGGCGCGTGCTCAACGGGCTGATCTGGGCGTACTTCGCGCTCGTGCCCGTGGTGCTCGTCGGCTGGCTGCTCACCGCGGCGTCGCTCGACTGGCTGCAGGCGCTGCAGTCCGTGCTGCTCGTCGTCGGGGTGGCCGTGCCCTTCCTGCTCCTGGGGCTCGCGATCGGGTACCGGATGTCGGCCAAGGCGGCGATCGCCGTCGTGCAGGCGGTGCTGTTCCCGCTGGCGTTCGCCGGCGGTCTGTTCCTGCCGCCCGAGGCGTTCCCGCACTGGCTCGACGTGTTCTCGAAGGCGCTGCCGTCGCGCGCGGTGCGCGACCTCGTCGTGCAGGTCACCGCGGGCGTCGACGCCTACCCGCTCGCGCTGCCCGTGCTGCTCGCGTGGACCGTGCTGTTCGCGGTGCTCGCGCTGCTCGCCTACCGCTCCGACGAGGGCCGTCGCTTCCGCTGAGGAGGCGGTGGGAACAGCAGGCGGCGGACGGCCAGGCGTGCGGCGAGCAGGACCAGGATGAGCGCCGTGACCAGGAAGAACCCGCCGAGCTGGACGGCGTCGCCGAACACCCACGCGAACAGCTCGAGCACGACGATCTTCGACCCGGGCAGCAGCACCGCGAGCGTGAGGGCGCCGAGCACCCGGCCCGCGGTGGTCGGCGCGGTGGCGAAGCGCCGCCGCGCGCGGCCCTTGAGGACGAGGACCACCTCGAGGACCAGCTTGAGCAGCAGCGCGGCCAGCAGTGAGAGCGCGAAGGTCTCGGCGATCACCGCGGGCGCGTACTGAGCGGCGAGGTTGAGGACGACGACGTAGACGAACACGTCGACCACGTGCTCGGGCGCGATCCTGGCCGTGCGGGCGTGCAGGGGCGGGGTCTGCGCGGGCAGGGTCGGCCCGGCCTGGTGCTCGGGGGGAACGGCCCGGTCGTCCACGTCGCACCTCCGCGCCGGTGCCCGGGACGCTGCGCCACGGCCCCGCGACCTCGGCAGCGTATCGGCGCAGCCGGGTCGCGGGGCGTGCGGTCAGCGGAACGCGCGCAGGCGCAGGGAGTTCGTCACGACCAGCACCGACGAGAACGCCATCGCGGCGCCGGCGATCATCGGGTTGAGCAGGCCGAGCGCGGCCAGCGGGATCGCGGCGACGTTGTAGGCGAACGCCCAGAACAGGTTCTGCTGGATGACGCGCAACGTGCGGCGCGACAGCCGGATCGCCTGCGCCGCGGAGCGCAGGTCGCCGCGGACCAGGGTCACGTCGGCGGCCTCGATCGCGACGTCGGTGCCCGTGCCCATCGCGAGCCCGAGGTCCGCGGTGGCCAGGGCCGCGGCGTCGTTGACGCCGTCGCCGACCATCGCCACCTGCCGGCCCTCGGACTGCAGGCGGCGGACCGCCTCGACCTTGTCCTCGGGCAGCACCTGCGCGATCACCTCGTCGATGCCGACCTCGCGTGCCACCGCGTGCGCCGCGCCCGGGTTGTCGCCCGTGAGCAGCACGGGACGCAGGCCGAGCGCGCGCAGGTCGTCGACCGCCTCGCGGGACGAGTCCTTGAGCGGGTCGCGCACGACGAGGGTCGCGCGTGCGCGGCCGTCCCACGCGACCATCACCGCGGTCGCGCCGTCCCGCTCGGCCGCCTCGAAGCCCGTGGCGAGTGCGGCGGTGTCCACGCCCTGCTCGGCGAGCCAGGTGGGCCGTCCGACGAGCACGCGGCGGCCGAGCCCGAGCCCGGAGTGCGCCGTGCGGACCACGCCGACGACGCCGCGTCCGGCGACCGCCGAGAAGTCGTACACCTCGTCCGACCCGATCTGTACACCGTCCTCACCGACGCCCGCGGCACCCCGCGGACCCGCCGCGGCGAGCTCGTCCCACGCCGCGACGACCGCCGCGCCGATCGGGTGCTCGGCCTGCCGCTCGACCGCCGCGGCGAACCGCAGCGCCTCGCGCTGCTGGTCGTCCGCCGTCGTGCCGGCCCCGGTGGTGCTGCCCTCGGCGGTGACCTCGGTGGAAGCGGGCACCAGCACGTCGGTGAGCGCCATGCGGCCCTGCGTGATGGTGCCGGTCTTGTCGAGCACGACCGTGTCGACCCGGCGCGTGCGCTCGAGGATCTCCGGGCCCTTGATGAGGATCCCGAGCTGCGCGCCGCGCCCGGTGCCCACGAGCAGCGCGGTCGGCGTCGCGAGCCCCAGGGCGCACGGGCAGGCGATGATCAGCACCGCGACCGCGGCCGTGAACGCCGACTGCGCGCCGCCGCCGGTCGCGAGCCACACCACGAGCGTGCCGAGCGCGAGCACCAGGACCACCGGCACGAACACCGCCGAGATCCGGTCCGCGAGCCGCTGCACGGGCGCCTTGCCCGTCTGCGCCTGCGCGACGAGCCGGCCGATCTGCGCGAGCCGCGTGTCCGCCCCGACGCGGGTCGCCCGCACGACGAGCGCGCCCGAGGAGTTCACCGTCGCGCCCGTGACCTCGTCCCCGGGACCCACCTCGACCGGTACGGGTTCGCCCGTGAGCAAGGAGGTGTCCAGCGCCGAGCTGCCCGAGACGACCACGCCGTCGGTCGCGACCTTCTCGCCGGGTCGCACCGCGAACTCGTCGCCCACGTGCAGCCGGTCGATCGGCACGTTCTGCTCGGTGCGCCGCCCGTCCGGGCCGGTCACGACGAGCGCGACCTCCTTGGCGCCCAGGTCGAGCAGGGCGCGCAGCGCGTCGCCCGCCCGCCGGCGCGAGCGGTGCTCGGCGTACCGGCCGGCCAGCAGGAACGTCGTCACCACCGCGGCGACCTCGAAGTACAGCTCGGGCACGGCCATGTGCCCCTCGGCGGCGCGCGGCCACAGCGTGGGGGTCATGGTCATGCCCAGCTCACCCGCGCCCCCGAGGAGCAGGGCCCACAGCGACCAGCTGGTCGCGGCGATGATCCCGATGCTCACGAGCGTGTCCATCGTGGAGGCGCCGTGCCGTGCGGCGCGCGCCGCGGCGCGGTGGAACGGCCACGCGGCCCACGTCGCCACGGGCAGTGCGAGCACGCCGACGACCCACTGCCAGCCCCGGAACTGCAGGGCGGGGATCATCGAGAGCAGGAGCACGGGCACGGTCAGGACCGCGGCCACGACGAGCCTGCGGCGCAGGTCGGCGCCGCGCGCGTCGGTCGGCGCGGACGTGTCCTCGTCGGGGTCCATCTCATGACCCGGCGCCATCGAGTGACCGGACAGCGCGTGCTCGAGGCCGCCGTCACCCATCGCGTGCTCGACCCCGTGCTCCGCCCCGGTCGGCACGTCGGCCGGCGCGTGGCCGGCGTGGGCGTGCGCGGCGGGCTTCGCCGGCGCCGACACGTGCGGCAGAGGGGAGGTGACGCGGGCGTCGTAGCCGGCGGCGCGGACGGCGGCGACGAGGTCGTCGTGCGTCACGGACGGGTCGGTGCCGACGACGTGCGCGGACTCGAGCGGGAGGTTCACGGACGCGGTCACGCCGGGCAGGCGCTGCAGCCGCCTCTCGACGCGTGCCACGCACGACGCGCACGTCATGCCCTCGACCGCGAGGTCGACCACGAGTCGTTCGTCGGTGCTCATGACGGTTTCCTTCCGGTGGTGACGGCGTTCGTGCGGGGCTGCTAGAGCAGCGAGCGGCGCGGGGTCACGGCGTAGCCGGCCTCGTCGACGGCGGCCGCGACGGCCTCGTCGGACAGCGGCTCGTCGGACGTGACGGTGACCTGCGAGGACCCGCCCACGGCGAGGTCGATCGCGACGCCCGTGACGCCGGGCAGGGCCTCGAGCTCGGTGGTGACGTGCTGGACGCAGTGCCCGCAGGTCATGCCGTCGACGCCGAAGGTGGTGGTCTGGCTCATGGTGTCTCTCCCGTTCTGTGGGGGTGCTGGTGCTGCTGCGTTCTGGTGCGCGGTTGGTCGGTCAGCTGCGCACGAGGCGGGCGATCGCGTCGGACGCCTCGCGGACCTTGGCGGCGCCCTCCTCGGGGTCACGACGAGCCGCGTCGACGACGCAGTGCCCGAGGTGGTCCTCGACCAGGCCGATGCTCACGGCCTGCAACGCCTTGGTGACGGCGGCGATCTGCGTGAGGACGTCGATGCAGTAGACGTCCTCGTCCACCATGCGCGCGATCCCGCGCACCTGGCCCTCGATGCGCCGCAGTCGCTTGAGGTAGTCATCCTTCGAGCTGTCGTAGCCGTGCACGCGTTCCTCCTCGGTCTGCCCGCTCCAACCAACATACCCCCACGGGGTATTCCCGGCAGCCCCACTACCCCCAGCCGGGCCGCGAGACAGCGGTTGCTCCGGCCATTCCCGCTCATCCCCGGAGCGGCCGCTGGGTCGTCGTCCGTCTGGCCGCGAGCCAGCGATTGCTCCGGCCGTTCCCGCTGATACCCGGAGTGCCCGCTGGGTCGTCGGGGGCGTGTGGGTGCGTGGGGATGTGAGACGGATGACCGAAATGTGGACGGGGCGTAGACGGGCGTGCGGCAGGGGTCCAGTATTCCGATCGTTCTGATCGGGTAACTCGGGATAAGCCGAGCCCCGAGCGTCGACCAGGGAGCACACCCACCATGAAGTCCACCCTCAGCGGGCCCCGCGCCCGGACGTCCTCTCGCCTGGCCGCGGTGCTCGTCGCCGCGTCGCTCCTGGCGGTGGCGGGGTGTGGCTCGTCCGACGACACCGACACCCAGGCCGGGGCCACCGGCGGTGCGGCGGGCGGCGAGACGTCGATCGACCTCGTCGGCTTCGCGGTCATCCAGGCCGCGTACGACGACCTCGCGCAGGAGTTCGCCGCGACCGACGCAGGCAAGGGCGTCACGGTCAAGGGTTCGTTCGGCGCCTCGGGGGCGCAGAGCCGCGCGGTCATCGCCGGCCAGGACGCCGACCTCGTCGCGCTCTCGCTCACGCCCGACGTCGACAACATCGCCAAGGAGGGCCTGATCGACGAGGCCTGGAGCAGCGGTGAGGACAAGGGCATCGTGTCCGACTCGGTCGTCGTGCTCGCCGTCCGCAAGGGCAACCCGAAAGGCATCCACGGCTGGGCGGACATCGTGAAGCCGGGCATCGGCATCGTCACGGCCGACCCGGGCACGTCGGGCGCGGCCAAGTGGAACCTGCTCGGCGCGTACTCGCAGGCGCTGGGCGAGAACGACGACACGGCCGCCGCGGAGGCGTACCTCAAGCAGTTCATCGGCAACGTCGTGAGCTGGAACGACTCGGGCCGCACGGCCACCGACGCGTTCGTCAAGGGCACGGGCGACGTCCTGATCTCGTACGAGAACGAGGCGATCGCCGCGCGCGCCGCTGGCGTCGAGCTCGACTACGTGGTCCCGGACACGACGTTCCTCATCGAGAACCCCGCGGCCGTCACGACGACCGCCCCGCAGGCCGCCAAGGACTTCCTCGCCTTCATCCAGTCCGACGAGGGTCAGCAGGTGCTCACCGCGCACGGCTTCCGCTCGGTGAGCGGCCTGGCGCCCGCGCAGGACGTCGAGGGCGCGAACGACCCCGCGAACCCGTTCCCGGACGTCGACATCATCACGGTCGAGGACCTGGGTGGCTGGAGCACGGTGAACGACGATCTGTTCGACAAGGAGAACGGCCTCGTCACGAAGCTGCGCGGCTGACGTGTCGCTCGTCGCACAGGTCGACCGGGCGACGCCCTCCGCCTTCGCGCGGGGCCGTCGCCCGGGCGAGCTCACGGGCGGTGCGAGCCTCGGGCTGGGCATCGGGGTGCTGTGGCTGAGCCTGCTGGTGCTGCTGCCGATCGCCGTGATCGTCTCGACCGCCTTCGAGGACGGCCTCGCGGGCTTCTGGGACGCCGTCACGGACGCCGAGGCGCTGTCCGCGATCCGGTTCACGGTGGGGGCGGCCCTGCTGGTCACCGCCGTCAACGCGGTCGTCGGCACGCTCATCGCGTGGGTGCTGGTGCGCGACCAGTTCCCCGGCAAGCGCGTCCTCGAGGTGGTCATCGACATCCCGTTCGCACTCCCGACGATCGTCGCGGGGCTCGTGCTCATCACGCTGTACGGGCCGAGCGGGCCGTTCGGGATCAACCTCGTCGGGACGCGTGCGGGCGTGGTGCTCGCGCTGCTGTTCGTCACGCTGCCGTTCGTCGTGCGCTCGGTGCAGCCCGTGCTCATCGACGCGGACCGCGAGGTCGAGCAGGCCGCCGCGTCGCTCGGCGCGTCCGGGTTCACGACCTTCCGGCGCGTGATCCTGCCGACCGTCACGCCCGCGGTGCTCTCGGGGGCCGCGCTGAGCTTTGCGCGGGCGCTGGGCGAGTTCGGGTCGGTCATCCTCATCTCGGCCAACCTCATCGGCCAGACGCAGGTGTCGTCGTCCTACATCCTCAAGATGATCGAGTCGCAGGAGCCGGTCGCCGCGGCGGCGGTCGCGACCCTGCTGCTCGCGGTCGCCGTCGTCGTGCTCGTCGTGCTCGACGTGGTCCAGCGCCGGACGGCCCGCCGTGGTTGACCTGGAGGAGCGCCCCGTCGCCCGCGGGCCGCGCCGAGTCGCTCACCCACCCCACCGCGTGGACGCGCGGGTCCGACGAGCGCGTCGCCGCACCACGCGCACCGCGTGGGTCCTGCGGCTGGTGGCGATCGGGTACGTGCTCGGGCTCGTGGCGCTGCCCGTGGTGTCGGTCGTGCAGCACACCTTCGCCGACGGCCTCGCACCCGTCTGGGACGTGCTGACGTCCGACGACTTCCTCGCGGCGCTGCGGCTCACCGCGGTCGTCGCGGGCATCGCGACCGTGCTCAACACGGTGTTCGGCGTCGGCATGGGCGTGCTGCTCGTGCGCTACCGGTTCTGGGGACGGCGCTTCGTCTCGGCTGTGATCGACCTCCCGGTCTCGATCTCGCCGATCGTCGTCGGCGTCGCGCTGATCCTCGTCTACGGGACGTACGGCTGGTTCGGCGGGGCCCTCGAGGACGCGGGTGTGCGCGTCATCTTCTCCGTGCCGGGCATGGTGCTCGCGACCGTGCTCGTCTCGTTGCCCCTCGTGCTGCGCGAGGTCGTGCCGACGCTCGAGGAGGCCGGCGTCGAGCAGGAGCAGGCCGCGCAGTCGCTCGGTGCGAGCGCCTGGCAGCGGTTCTGGCGCGTCACGCTCCCGACGATCCGGTGGGCGCTGGCGTACGGCGTCGCGCTGAGCCTGGCGCGCTCGCTGGGCGAGTTCGGCGCGGTCCGGGTGGTCTCCGGCTCGGTCGCCGGCGAGTCCCAGACCCTCACGTTGTACGTCAACGACTCGTACCAGGAGCTCGGCGCGGACGCGCAGCGGCAGGCGTTCGCCGCCGCGTTCGTGCTCATGGCGATCGCCGTCGCGCTGATCGTCGTCATCGCCGCGCTGCGGCCCAAGGAGGAGCGCTCGTGAACGACCACGCCACGCCGCAGTCCAGCCCCGAGGCCCGGTCCGGGATCGTCGTGCGCGGCGTGCACCGGTCGTTCGGCGACTTCGTCGCGCTCGAGGACATCGACCTCGAGGTGAAGCCCGGCGGCCTGACCGCGCTGCTCGGCCCCTCGGGCGGCGGCAAGTCGACGCTCCTGCGGATCATCGCGGGCTTGGACTACCCCGACAGCGGGACGGTCGAGATCGGGGGCCGGGACGCGACGTTCCTGCCGCCGCAGCGCCGCTCGGTCGGGTTCGTGTTCCAGCACTACGCCGCGTTCAAGCACCTGACCACGGCGCGCAACGTCGCGTTCGGGCTCGAGATCCGCAAGCGCCCGAAGGCCGAGGTCCGCGACCGGGTGCGCGAGCTTCTCGAGCTCGTGCACCTCGAGCAGTTCGCCGACCGGCTCCCGTCTCAGCTCTCGGGCGGGCAGCGCCAGCGCATGGCACTGGCGCGCGCGCTCGCGGTCCAGCCCGAGGTGCTGCTGCTCGACGAGCCGTTCGGTGCGCTCGACGCGAAGGTCCGCAAGGAGCTGCGGGACTGGCTGCGTCGCCTGCACGACGAGGTGCACGTCACGACGTTGTTCGTCACGCACGACCAGGAGGAGGCGCTCGAGGTGGCCGACGAGATCGTCGTCATCTCGCAGGGGCGCATCGAGCAGGTGGGCTCGCCTGCTCAGCTGTACGACCACCCGGCCAACGAGTTCGTCATGTCCTTCCTGGGCCCGGTCACGCGGCTCGGCGGGGTGCTGGTCCGGCCGCACGACATCGAGGTGCTGACCGACGAGCGTGCGGGTGCGGTGCAGGTCGAGGTGACCAAGCTGCTGCGCGTGGGACACGAGGTGCGCGTCGAGACGCGCGCGCAGGACGGGTCGACGCCGTGGGTGCAGCTCACGCGCGCGCAGGTCGCCGAGCTCGGCCTGGTCGCGGGTGGCACGGTGTGGCTGCGCCCGCTCGTCGCGACGCCGTTCCCGGCGGACTCGTCGCGCACGCCCGAGCCCGTGCCCGCCTGAGGCGCGCGCGTGCACATCTCCGCCAAGGTCGACTACGCGGTGCGCGCGTTGCTGCTGCTGGCCGAGCGCGCGCCCGCGCTCGTCACCGCCGAGGTGCTGAGCGCCGAGCAGGACCTGCCGCGTGAGTACGCCGAGCAGATCCTCACCGAGCTGCGCAAGCTCGGGTACGTGGTCTCGAAGCGCGGCGCGCGTGGGGGCTTCCAGCTCGCGCGGCCGGCCGCCGAGGTGCTCGTCGGGCCGGTGCTCTCGTCGCTCGAGGGGCCGTTCGTCACCGTGCGCGCCACGCTCCCGGACACGCTCGCGTACCGGGGCGTCGCACGACACCTGCCGATGCTGTGGGGTGCGCTCGACAACACGTTGCACGGCGTCCTGGACCGCGTCACCCTGGCTGATCTGCTCACGGGCGAGCTCCCGACGGCGCCCGACCCCGCGTCCGCTCCGGCTATGGAGGCCGGAAGCCTGAGCGACCGCGGGCTCGTCGGGGGTTAGGGCGGGGGAATCGCCGGGTGGGACCTCGGGTACCGGGTGCGCGCGGCGTGACCGGCACAATGAGCGCATGCGGGTCTCGGCGAAGGCGGACTATGCGGTGCGGGCGTGCGCCGAGCTGGCGACGAGCCCGCAGGGACAGCCGGTCGCGGTCGAGACGCTCGCGGTCGGGCAGGGCCTGCCGACGAGCTTCCTCGAGCGCATCCTCGGCGACCTGCGGCGCGGCGGCGTGGTCGTGAGCGTGCGCGGCCGGTCCGGTGGCTACAAGCTCGCGCGGCCGGCGACCGAGATCACCCTCGCGGACGTCATGCGCGCGGCCGAGGGCCCGCTGGTCACGGTGCGTGACGAGCGGCCGCCGTCGCTGTCGTACGACGGCTCGGCCGCCGCGCTGCTCGACGTGTGGGTCGCGCTGCGCGTCAGCGTGCGCGACGTGCTCGACGAGGTGACGCTCGCGGCGCTCGTCTCGGGCGACCTGCCGGCCACGGTGCGCACCATGCTGCAGCGCGCCGACGCGTGGGAGAACCCCTGATCGACGGGCTCGTCGGCCGCTCGTGCGAGCCGGTGCCGCGCACCCGCGACTGACGGGTCCGCGCCCGGCTCGTCTTGCATCCTGGGACCGGGGTTGAATATCGAGTTGCCGGGTCGGGATTATCGGGTTGGCGGCGAGAACCGCCCAGACCCGAAGGAATCCCACCATGCCGCAGCTCGTGCTCCTGGCCGTCGTCGGCCTCGCCGCGCAGCTCGTCGACGGCGCGCTCGGCATGGCGTACGGCGTCACGTCCACGACGCTGCTGCTCGCGATCGGGACCAACCCCGCGGCGGCGTCCGCGACCGTGCACCTCGCCGAGATCGGGACCACGCTCGCGTCGGGCCTCTCGCACTGGCGGTTCGGGAACGTGGACTGGAAGGTCGTGCGGCGCGTGGGCGTGCCCGGCGCGATCGGCGCGTTCCTCGGCGCGACCGTGCTCTCGCGCCTCGCGAGCGACGCGGCCGGCCCCGTGATGTCCGGCATCCTGCTCGCGCTCGGCACGTACATCCTCATCCGGTTCACGTTCAAGGGGCTGCGCAAGGACCGGCTCGGCCAGCCCGTGCGCAAGCGGTTCCTCACGCCGCTCGGCCTGGTCGCGGGGTTCGTCGACGCGACGGGCGGCGGCGGCTGGGGCCCGGTCGGGACGCCCGCACTGCTCGCGTCGGGCCGCATGGAGCCGCGCAAGGTGATCGGCTCGATCGACACCTCGGAGTTCCTCGTCGCGATCGCCGCGTCGCTGGGGTTCCTGCTCTCGCTGGGCTCGCAGGGCATCGACGCCGCGTGGGTCGTGGCGCTGCTCATCGGGGGCCTGATCGCCGCGCCCATCGCCGCGTGGCTCGTGCGGCTCATCCCGCCGCGCATCCTCGGCTCGGCCGTGGGCGGCGTGATCGTCCTGACGAACACGCGCACGATCATCCGTTCCGACTGGGTGGGCCTGGCCGGCACCCCCGCGCAGGCATGGATCCTCGGCACCCTCGCGGTCGTGTGGGTCGGGGCCGTCGTCCTGTCGGTGCGCGCGTACGGCCGCGACAAGGTCGCCGACGAGCTCGCGGCCCTCACCGAGGCGACGGTCGTCGACGAGGCCACCGCCCGCGACCACGCCGCAGCGCCCGACGAGGCTGGGGCCGCTACCGCGTCCCGTGAGTCCGGCGCCGTCGCGACGCACTGACGGAAGCGCGTCGTGACTCAACCGTGACCTTCGGGGTGCCGATGCACCACGGGTGAGCACCACGCAGGTCGCGTTCCGGTACGCCGGCCGGTCCGGGCTGCGCGTCGAGCGCGGCGAGGTCCGGCTCGGGCTCGCGACGACCGAGCGGCGCACCTTCGTCGACGGCCGTGCCGAGCGGGCCGACGTGCTCGGCACCGGTCTGCTCGTCGTCGCGCGGGTCGCGGCCTCGCGCTACGACACGTCCGACGGCGTCTCCCCCGAGCTCGCCGACCCGTTCGTCACGACCGGCGAGGGCGTGGTCCGGTTCGAGAGCCTGTCCGGGTGCTGCGCCGTGGGCGCGCGTCTCGACCTGCTGCCCAGCGGCCTCGACCTGACGGACCACGCGCCGGGGACGACGAACGTCGAGCTCGGCCAGCGCGTGCGTGAGCTGCTCGGCGGCCCGCTGCCGCGCGACCCGATGCGACTGGTCGTCCACGCGGCGGGCCTGGGCACGCCGACGCCGGAGTCCCGCGTGCACGAGCGCCGGGTCGTGCTGCCCGCACGGTGGGTGCGCTCGCTCGCCGAGCTCCCGTCGATCGCGTCGGTGATGACCGTGCGGGCCGAGCTCAGCGCCCGGCAGGCGCGGTCGTTCGTGCGCTCGTTGCCGCAGGGCTCGGCGGCGCCGGTGTGGGTGCGGCCCGCGCGCGACGGCCTGCGCGTGGTCCCGTCCGCCGGTCCGGGCGCGGTGCCGCTCGGGGTGCCCGGCGCGCTGCGCGAGCTCGAGCCACTGCTCCGGCATGCGCACGGCCTGCGATTGTGGGCGCACGACGCCACGGGCGTCTCGTGGTGGGAGCTCGAGCTGCCGCACGCGCGGCTGGGCCTGGCGCTCGGCATGGACGTCGCGAGCCGGCAGGGGCACGACGTGGCGCGGGACCTGCGCGTGGGCCGGGCGGCCGACGCCGCCGCGGGGCTGCTCGGCTACGACCTGAGCGCGGCGCGGTGGTTCGACCGTCGCCTTCCGGTGGGCCGGGACCTGCTCGACCTCCCGGAGCCCGACCGGGCCGCGCACGCCTGACGCGAGACGTGGCGCGGCCGGCGCCGTGCCCCGAGGGCGTGCGGCGCCGGCCGCGGACGGTCGGGCTCAGTCAGGCTCAGGAGGCGGCAGAGGCCTCGATCGCGGGCTGCTGCGCGCGGTCGCCGTGCTGGACGTCGATCTTGCGCGGCTTGGCCTCCTCGGCCACGGGGATCGAGAGCGTCAGCACGCCGTCGGTGTAGGTCGCCTCGATCTGGTCGAGCGCGAGGCCGGCGCCGAGCGTGAGCTGGCGCGCGTACGTCCCGACGGGGCGCTCCTTGGTCAGCCACTGAACGCCGTCCTCGGTGCGCGCGGTGCGCTGCGCGCGGATCGTCAGCGCGCGGTCCTCGACCGAGACGTCGATGGTGCCCGGGTCGGCACCCGGCAGGTCGAGGTGCAGGACGTAGTGGTCGCCCGCGCGGTACAGATCCATGGGCATCGTGGTCGACGCGCGGTCTGCCGTGAACACCTGACCGAACAAGCGGTCGAGCTCCTGGAAGGGGTCGAATCGCGTAGCCATGAACCCTCACCTCCCTCTCGGTGAGCCCGGACCCTCCGGGCTCGGGGCTGCCCGGGGACCGCGGTCCCCCGGGACGGCTACGCCTCCATTGTTAGCACTCTCGGTGGGAGAGTGCCAAGTCCGTGAGCGAGCTTCTTCGCGGCGACGTGAGGGTGTGGTCGGCGACCACCGCTGGACGCGGCGCGCGCCCCCGGCTCGCCCGCACAAGGCGTGCCCCAGGACCGTCACCGGTCGCTCTCGCTCCCGGACGCGACCGCGTCGCGGTGGTTGCCGGGAGCATACGAAGCCGCGTGGGCGCGCGCATCCGGAGCGCGCCTCCGGACGGCGTGGGTCAGTCGCGCGTGGCCGTCGCCGCGGCGTGCGCGGCGGCCGGCAGGGCGTCCTCGATGCGGCCGAGCGCCTCGTCGTCGTGCGCGGCCGAGACGAACCACGCCTCGAACGCGGACGGCGGGGCGGAGACCCCAGCGTCGAGCAGCGCGTGGAAGAACGGCGCGTACCGCCAGTGCTCGGACGCCTGGACCGCGGCGTAGTCGCGCACGCCGGCCTGCGCGGCCTGCGCGCCGAACGCGATCGAGAACAGCGAGCCGGCCCACTGCAGCGCGTGCGGGACGCCCGCGTTCGCGAGCGCCTTGGTCACCGCGTCCCGCAGCCGGCCCGCGGCCTCGTCGACCGTCGCGTACACCGCGGCGTCCGCGAGGCGCAGCGTGGCCAGGCCCGCGGCGGTGGCGACGGGGTTCCCCGACAAGGTCCCGGCCTGGTACACGGGCCCGACCGGCGCGAGCTGCGCCATGAGGTCGCGTCGCCCGCCGACAGCGGCGACCGGCAGGCCGCCGCCGATGACCTTGCCGAACGTCAGCAGGTCGGGCGCCCACCCCTCGCGCAGCCCCTCGAGCCCCCACCAGCCGGAGAACCCGACGCGGAAGCCCGTGAGCACCTCGTCCTGGATGAGCAGGGCGCCGTGCTCGTGCGTGATCGCCCGCAGCTCGGCGTTGAACCCCGGCGCGGGCGGGACGACGCCCATGTTCGCGGGAGCGGCCTCGGTGATGATCGCGGCGATCCGGTCGCCGTGCGTCGCGAACGCCGCGCGGACCGCCTCGACGTCGTTGTACGGCAGCACGATCGTCTCGGCCGCGACGGCCGCCGACACGCCCGCGGAGCCCGGCAGCGCGAGCGTCGCCAGGCCCGAGCCGGCCTCGGCCAGGAGCGCGTCGACGTGCCCGTGGTAGCAGCCGGCGAACTTCACGACGAGGTCGCGCCCGGTCGCGGCACGCGCGAGGCGCAGCGCGGTCATGGTCGCCTCGGTGCCCGTGGAGACCAGGCGCACGGACTCGGCGGCGGGCACGCGGTAGCGGACGGCGTCGACGAGCTCGACCTCGGTCGTCGTCGGCGCCCCGAAGCTCAGACCGCGCGCGGCGGCCTCCTGCACGGCGGCGACGACCTCGGGGTGCGCGTGACCCAGCAGCGCAGGCCCCCACGACCCGACGAGGTCGACGTACTGGCGACCCTCGACGTCGGTGACGTAGGCGCCGCTCGCCGAGGCGATGAACGGGGGTGTCCCGCCGACCGAGCCGTACGCACGCACGGGCGAGTTGACCCCGCCCGGGATCACGGCCTGGGCATGCGCGAACACCTCGGCGTTCGTCGGGCTCATCGGTACTCCTCCGCCAGCCACCCGGCCAGCTCCGTCGCGTGGTACGTCAGTACGTGATCGGCACCCGCGCGACGGATGCTGAGCACGGACTCACGTATCGCCCGTTCGCGCTCGATCCACCCCGCCGCTGCGGCGGCTTCGATCATGGCGTACTCGCCGGACACCGCATAGGCCGCAACCGGGACAGAACTGGTCGCGGCCACGTCGGCGAGCACGTCCAGGTACGCCATCGCGGGCTTCACCATGACGACGTCGGCGCCCTCGGCGATGTCGATCGCGACCTCGCGGGCCGCCTCGCGGCGGTTCGCGGGGTCCATCTGGTACGTCCGGCGGTCGCCCACGAGCTGTGACTCGACCGCGTCGCGGAAGGGGCCGTAGAACGCCGAGGCGTACTTGGCGGCGTACGCCAGCACGGCGACCTCGTCGTACCCGGCGGCGTCCAGCGCGTCCCGCACGGCCGCGACCTGGCCGTCCATCATCCCGGAGAGCCCGACGAGGTGGGCTCCCGCTGCGGCCTGCGCGAGCGCCATCTCGGCGTACCGCGCGAGCGTCGCGTCGTTGTCGACGCGGCCGTCGGGCGTCAGCACGCCGCAGTGGCCGTGGTCGGTGAACTCGTCGAGGCACAGGTCCGCCTGCACGACGAGCGCGTCGCCGGCCTCCTGGGCCGCGACCGTCAGCGCGCGGTTGAGGATGCCCTCGGGCGCCGTGGCCCGCGAACCGATCGCGTCCCGCACCTGCGGGACCGCGAACACCATGACGCCACCCAGACGAGCGGCCGCCGCCTGGGCGACGGCACCGCGCAGCGAGTCGAGCGTGTGCTGCACGACGCCGGGCATCGACGCGATCGCGCGCGGCTCGTCGAGCCCTTCGCGCACGAACACGGGCAGGACGAGCTGGCGCGGGTGGACGTCGACCTCACGCACGAGGCGACGGACCGCGGGGGTCGCGCGCAGGCGGCGTGGCCGGACGCGGCCGGGGGTCGGCACGCCGATCGGGTCGGTGCTCACGTGGTCTCCTGTCCGTTCCGTCCATCTTCCCCGACGGTCTGAGGTCCGACGAGCGAGTCTCGCGC
>NZ_LFKW01000006.1:0-18577 GCF_001040865.1 Cellulomonas sp. A375-1
CAACGTGCCGCGGTCGACCGCGCGGTCGAGGTCCGCCACGAGCGCGCGGTCCGGCCCGAGCCGCTCGCGCAGCCAGGCGCCCGGCACCTGGGCGCACGTGCGCCACGGCAGTCCCGCGAAGCGCTCCGCCTGCGCGGCGCGGGCGGCTGCGACGCGCCGGGCGACCTGGTCGCTCGAGTCGCCCGTCCGGTCGGTCGCGCGCGACGGCTGGAGCTCGACCTGCAGGTCCACACGATCGAGCAGGGGCCCGGAGAGCTTGCCCAGGTAGCGGCGTCGCTGCTCGGGCCGGCACGTGCAGTCCAGACCCTTGCCGACCGCCATGCCGCACGGGCAGGGGTTGGCCGCCAGCACGAGCTGGAACTGCGCGGGGTAGCGCGCGGTCCCCGCGGCCCGGTGCAGCACGAGCTCACCGTGCTCGAGCGGTTGCCGCAGGGTCTGCAGCACCGCGGTCGTGAACTCGGGTGCCTCGTCGAGGAACAGCACCCCGCGGTGCGCGCGCGACGCCGCCCCGGGCCGCGGCACGCCGGACCCGCCGCCGATGACGCTCGCGGGCGTCGCGGTGTGGTGCGGGTCCTCGTAGGGCGGACGGCGGAGCAGACCGCCGCCCGGGTCGAACGTGCCCGCCACGGAGTGGATCGCCGTCACCTCGACCGCCTCGTCCTCGACGAGGTCGGGCAGGATGCCCGGTAGCCGTGCGGCGAGCATCGTCTTGCCCGTCCCGGGCGGGCCCACCATGAGCAGGTGGTGGCTGCCCGCGGCCGCCACCTCGAGGCACAGCCGCGCCTCGTCCTGACCGACGACGTCGGACAGGTCCGGGTCGAAGGCCGAGACGCGCGCCGCGACCGGCTCCGCGGGTGCGGCGGGCACGTCAGGCACCTCGACCGGCGCGCCGTGCGCCGCGAGCACGGCGGCGAGCGTGCGTGCACCCCGGACCCTCGCACCGGGAACGAGGCTCGCCTCGGCGACGCTCGACTCGGGCACGACGACGTCCGGGTGCCCGGCGGCGACGGCCGCCGCGACTGCCGGCAGGATGCCGCGCACGGGGCGCAGGCGACCGTCGAGCCCGAGCTCGCCCAGGTGCACGACACCGCGCACCCGCGGCAGGTCGACGACCCCGGCACCGGCGAGCGTCGCCACGGCGATCGCGAGGTCGAACCCCGAGCCCGACTTGGGCAGGGTCGCGGGCGACAGGTTGACGGTGACGCGCCGGTTCGGCCACGTCAGCCCGCACGAGGCGACAGCCGCGCGGACGCGGTCGCGCGACTCCGCGAGCGACGCGTCGGGGAGCCCGACGAGCGTGAACGCCGGGAGCGCCGCGGCCAGGTGCGCCTCGACCTCGACCACGTGCCCGACCATCCCGACCAGGGCGACCGACAGCGTCGCACCGAGCGCCACGTCAGCACACCCCCTGCAGGTGCTCGACCTGCGCCGCTCCGGACCGCGGCAGCAGGATCGCGATCACGTCGACCCGCACCGACGCCGCTCGCACGTCGTGCTCGGTGAGCCACTGCGCGGCCAGGCGCCGGATGCGCGCGAGCTTGCGCCACGTCACTGCCTCGGCCGGCGTCCCGTACGCCGTCGACCGTCGCGTCTTGACCTCGACGACGACGAGCACGTCGCCGTCCATGCCGACGAGGTCGAGCTCGCCCAGCCGGCACCGCCAGTTGCGGTCCAGCACCCGCCATCCGCGTGCCTCGACGTGAGCCGCAGCCACGTCCTCCCCGTACCGCCCGACGGCGTCCTTCGCGCGCACCCGCACCACCTCCGGCCACAGGGTGCCGTCGGGCGGCAGGGCGCGACGCGCGCCCGCCCCGGACCTGTGGAGGCGACGCCGCGAACCCGGGCTGGGGTCGGCTCGCGGAAGGGCCGACGGCGGCCGGACAGGGAACCCGGCTCCGGCCAGGCGACCGTGGTGCCACGCCCAGGAGGCGGCGCATGGTCGCTCAGCGAGCCGGGTGGTCAGCCCGGCGGGCGGTCAGCGGGGGAAGCCGGGCCCGCCGCCGAGGTCGAGCTCAGGCTTGGCGAGCTCCTCGACGTTGACGTCCTTGAACGTGACGACCCGCACGGACTTCACGAAGCGCGCGGACCGGTAGACGTCCCACACCCACGCGTCGGCGAGGGTCAGCTCGAAGTAGACCTCCCCAGCCGCGGACCGGACCTGCAGGTCGACGTGGTTCGCGAGGTAGAAGCGTCGCTCGGTCTCCACGACGTACGAGAACAGGTTCACGACGTCCCGGTACTCGCGGTAGAGCGCGAGCTCCATGTCGGTCTCGTAGTTCTCCAGGTCCTCGGCACTCACGCGTCCATCATCCCCCACGCCGGCGACGAACCGGTCACCTGCCGCGCCGAGCCGGCTGCGGGCTCGGTGCCCGGCAGCCGCCACGAGCGGCGGTGCAGCACGCACGGCCCGAGCTCGCGCAGCGCACCGATGTGCTCCGGGCTCGCGTAGCCCTTGTTCTCGTCCCACCGGTAGTGCGGGTGGTCCGCCGCGAGCGTCACCATGAGAGCGTCCCGCTCGCACTTGGCGAGCACGCTCGCCGCGGCGACGCTCGCGCACGAGCGGTCCGCCTTGACCTTGAGCAGCACGCGCGGCGTCACCAGGCCCGACGCCGTCTCGTCGTCGTGCCCCTCGTCGGTGAACAGGTCACCCTGAGCGGGGGGCGTGAGCCAGTCGTGCGAGCCGTCGAGCACGACGACGTCCACGGGCCCGGCGACCTCGGCCGCGGCGAGCAGCGCGCGCGTACCCGCGAGTCGCAGCGCGGCGATGATGCCGATCTCGTCGATCTCCGCCGCGCTCGCATGGCCCACCGCTCGCGTGACGCCCCAGCGGTGCAGGCGCGGCAGCAGCGCCACGCGCGCCGCGGGGGTCAGGAGCTTGGAGTCGGCCACGCCCTGCGGCGCCGACCGGGTCTGCAGGTCGACGACGACCACACCGACGCTCACCGGCCCGGCGAGCGAGCCGCGACCCACCTCGTCCATCCCCGCGACCAGCCGAGCACCGTCGCGCAGCAGCGCCCGCTCGATGCGCAGGTGCGGGCCCGGGCGCGTGGTGCGGCGCGACCCGGCAGGCACGACCGGCGCCGACGGTGCTGCGTCGGTCGCGCGAGCGGGTTCGTCCAGGAGGGTCATGACGCGTCGGGGACGTCCTCGAACGTCGCACCCGGGTTGTGCAGGACGGTCGCGCGATCGAGCGGCCACACGAGCACGAACGCCTTGCCGACCACGTTGCCGATCGGGATCGAGCCGCCGCCCGGGTCACCCCGGTGCAGCCGCGAGTCCGACGACGACTGCCGGTTGTCGCCCATGACCCACAGGCTGTTCGGCGGGACGGTGATGTCGAAGTCCATCTGGCTCGGGATCGCCCCGGCGGCCAGGTACGGCTCGTCGAGCGCGACGCCGTTGACGGTGACCGGCTCGCCCGGGCCCGCGCACGCGACGCGGTCGCCCGGCAGGCCGATCACGCGCTTCACGAGGTGCTCCCCCGCGTCCTGCGGGTACAGGCCGACGAACGTGAAGACGTCGTTCATCGCGCCGCGCCAGCCGGTGGCCTCGACCGGCTTCTGGCCCTCGAGCCAGCCGCCCGGGTCCTTGAAGACGACGATGTCGCCGCGCTCGAGGTCGAACGGTCCGGGCGTGAGCTTGCTGACCATGATCCGGTCGTCCTCGACGAGCGTGTCGTGCATCGACGAGCTCGGGATGAAGAAGGCCTGGACCAGGAACGTCTTGATGAGCCACGACAGCACCAGCGCGCTCACGAGGATGATCGCCGTCTCGCGCAGGATCGACCCGCCGGCGCTGCGTCGCGCCGGTCGTCCCCGCTCGGCCAGCCGGCGCTGCGCTCGCGTGGTCGACGAGGCCTCGGCACCCGCCTCGGTGCCGCCCGTGACGCCGTCGCCGCGCCCGCCCTCGGTGCTGGGTTCCCCGAGCTGGGGATCGGCCGGCCACGCGCCGGCGCTGGTCTCGTGCATGCTGTCCCGCTCCGTCTCGAAGTGCGGGGGCGATCCCCCTGCCTCGGCGCGCCACGGCCCGCCGCTCGCGCTCGCCGACGCCCCGTTCGCGCCCGCGGGCGCGGGTTCGTCGTCGGCTCGCGAGTTCACCGGGTCACTCTCCCACGCTCGGCTGTGCCCGGCGCCCACAGACCGGTACCTGAACGCCGGCACCCGAACGCCGGCACCTGAGCACCCGAGGATCGTGCGAGCCCGCCCGCTCGGCCGGGCTGCCTTGCCCGGGTACGCCGCAGGGCGGCCACCCGAGAGTGACCGCCCTGCGTGCGAGTGCGGGAGAGCTCAGCCCTGAGCGGCCGTGTTCTCGCGCTTCTCCTTGATCTTGGCCTTCTTGCCGCGCAGACCGCGCAGGTAGTAGAGCTTGGCGCGACGGACGTCACCGCGGGTGACGACCTCGACCGACTCCAGCGACGGGGTGTGCACGGGGAACGTGCGCTCGACGCCGACCTGGAAGCTGATCTTGCGGACCGTGAAGGTCTCACGCACGCCGGCGCCCTGGCGGGCGATCACGACGCCCTGGAACGCCTGGATACGGGAGCGGTTGCCCTCCACGACCTTGACGTTGACCTTGACGGTGTCACCGGGGCGGAAATCGGGGATGTCGGTCCGCAACGAGGCGGCGTCGACCTGGTCCAGCGTCTGCATGGTGTTCTCCTCGTCCTGCCGACGGGTCAGGAACGCGAGTCGAGGACGGCACGGCGAGTCACGCGCGAGCACGTCCTGGTGGTCTGGTTCGTGGTGCGTCCGGACCGTGACCCGAGGGCCCGACCGGCGATCGTCGGCAGTCTCCCCCGTGGCAGAGACGCGACGCGCGCGCACCAGCCGACAAGTCTGCCACACCGGGCGTCACGGTCGGTAATCGTGGCCGTCCTGCGGGGTCGGCCGGCCGGCCGCGGCGTCCGTCGCCGGCCCGTCCGAGCTGCTCGCGCTCTCGGCGAGCACGTCCCGGTCGCGCGCGTCGAGCACGCCCGGGTCGAGCGCCGACAGCATGTCCGGACGACGAGCGGCGGTCCGCCGCAACGCCTCGTCGCGCCGCCACCGCGCGATCCGCGCGTGGTGACCCGACAGCAGGACATCGGGCACGTCCAGCCCGCGCCAGGACGGCGGCTTGGTGAACACCGGGTACTCGAGCAGCCCGGCCTCGCCGTGCGACTCCTCGACGAGCGACTCCGGGTTGCCCACGACCCCCGGCAGGAGCCGGGCCACCGCCTCCACGACGACGAGCGCCGCGACCTCGCCGCCGTTCAGCACGTAGTCGCCGAGCGACAGCTCGCTGACGCGCACGCCCGCGGCGCGGTAGTGCTCCGCGACGCGCGCGTCGATCCCCTCGTACCGGCCGCACGCGATGACCAGATGGGTCTCGTGGGCGAGCGCGTGGGCAGTCGGCTGGCCGAAGACCTCGCCGGACGGGGTGGGGAGCAGGAGGTGCGCGTCCGGCGTGAGCACGTCATCGAGGGCCGCGCCCCACACGTCGGGTCGCATGACCATGCCCGCGCCGCCCCCGAACGGCGTGTCGTCGACCGTGCGGTGCCGGTCGGTCGTCCACTCGCGCAGGTCGTGCACCCGCAGGTCGAGGATCCCGGCCTCGTGCGCCTTGCCCACGAGCGAGAGCCGGAGCGGCGCCAGGTAGTCCGGGAAGATCGTCAGGACGTCGATGCGCACGGCTCAGACGCCCTCGTCGTCGGCGCGGTCGTCGCTCTCGCCGGCCGGGCCCGACGTCTCGTCGGACACGACGAGGTTCGCGGCGTCCGACGCGAGGAGCCCGCCCGGCGGGTCCAGCACGACGCGACCGCCCGCGACGTCGACGACCGGCACGATCGCCCGGACGAACGGCACCAGGGTCCGCGCGCCGTCCGGCTCGCGCAGCACCAGGACGTCGTGCGCCGGGAGGTGCTCGAGCCCGACGACCTCGCCGAGCAGCCGACCGTCGACGTGCTCGGCTCGCAGCCCTGCGAGCTCGTGGGGGTACCACGCGTCGTCGTCGTCGGACGTGTCCTCCTCGGCCAGCAGGGCGACCCCGCGCAGGCCCTCGGCCTCGGTGCGGTCCCGGACCTCGGCGAACGTCACGTACCACCGCCCCTGCTGGATCCGCGTCGAGGTGACGGTCAGCGAGCCGAGGCCCGCCCGGTCGGTCGCGAGCACCGACCCGGTCGCGAGGCGCTCGTCGGGGGCGTCGGTGCGCAGGTCCAGCCCGACCTCACCGCGCAGGCCGTGGGCGCGGCCGATGCGCGCCACCGTGAGCAGCATGGGAGTCCTCCTCGATTCGTCCGGGTTCGTTCGCGGGTGTGCCGTCGAGCACGACGAAGGCCCGGCCCCAGAGTAGGGGCCGGGCCTCACGCATCGCGGCGCGCGGCCGCGACGTGCTCGTCTCGCCGAACCTCAGCGCCGGTCGACGTCGACGACGTCGACGCGCACCGGGCCCTCGGTCGACAGCGCACCGACGACGGTGCGCAGCGCCTTGGCGGTCCGGCCGCTGCGGCCGATGACCCGCCCGAGGTCCTCGGGGTGGACCCGGACCTCCAGCAGCTCACCGCGGCGCAGCGCGACCGCGCTCACGCGCACGTCGTCCGGGTGGTCGACGATGCCGCGCACCAGGTGCTCGAGCGCGTCGGCGAGCATCAGGCCTGCTCGTCCTCGGCGGGAGCCGCGTCCTCGGCCGGGGCCTCGGCGACGGGCTCGTCAGCCTTCTTCTCCGACGCCTTGGCCTTGACCTTCTCGGCGTCGAGCGCGGCCGCCTCGATCGCGGCCTTCGGGTCGGCCTTGCCGGCCTTGACCCGCAGCGTGCCCTCGGCGCCCGGCAGGCCCTTGAACTTCTGCCAGTCGCCGGTGACCTTGAGCAGCGCGAGGACCTGCTCGGTCGGCTGCGCGCCGACACCGAGCCAGTACTGCGCGCGCTCGGAGGAGATCTCGATGAGCGAGGGCTCCTCGGTCGGGTGGTACTTGCCGATCTCCTCGATGACGCGACCGTCACGCTTGGTGCGCGAGTCCGCGACGACGACACGGTAGTACGGCGCCCGGATCTTGCCGAGACGCTTCAGACGGATCTTGGTGGCCACGTTGTGGTCTTCTCCTGGAGTTCAGCTGGGTGCCCCGCCAGCCTGCCCGTGGGGTTGGGCGGCCGGTGACGGCGAAGGACGCGTCGCGGGCAGGTAGAGGGGCTGCACCGACGTGTACAGCCGACCATCATGCCAGACGTGTGGCGGGGTTCCCAAGCCGCACGCGGTCGACTGCGTACCAGACGAGCGCGATCGCCGCGGTCGCGAACGCCGCGACGAGGACCCACCACATCACCTCGCTGATCCACGGCGGCGCGAACGCCGGGCCGAGCAGGACCGAGAGCCCCGAGCGCGCGACGTCGTCGTCACCGCCGTCGGGCATCGCGCCGTAGCCCACGAGCGTGCCGAGCCCGAGCACCCACGCCAGCACGCGGTAGCGCGTCGGCGCGTGGCCCACATGCTTGCGCACCCTGCCGAGCCCGAGGAGCGGCCGAGCCACGACCCACGCCCCCGCGATCGGCAGCACGATCGTGACGGGCCAGTACAGGAGCACGACGAGCACGCCCCAGCCGCCGACGCCGAACTTGGCGACCAGCCCGAGCACCACGCCGAGCCAGACGACGACGGCCGCCACGACGTCGGCCCTCGCCAGGCGCACACGCGCGGGGGCTTCGACGCTCGAGACCGAGCTGCTCACGTGCGACTCCCGTCGGTGGCGGACGACCGCCGCGTGCGGTCGCGCACAGCCAAGCAGCCGCCCACCGCGGTCGGCCAGTGCACCGAGAGGTCTGTCACCCGTCCGGACGCCCGCTGTCGCCCGCCCGCGCGCGTCAGACGTGCCGCGTGCCGCGCAGCACGACCGCTGCGGGCTCGTGCAGCACGGTCACGTCGCGGCGCGGGTCCCGGTCGTAGACGACCACGTCCGCGCTCGCACCCTCGGCGATCGACTCGGCGCCGAGCCACTCGCGCGTCCGCCAGCTCGCGGCGGCCACGACGTCGCGCGCGGGGATGCCGGCCGCGACGAGCTCCGCCGCCTCGTCGGCGATCCGGCCGTGCCCGATGGTCCCGCCCGCGTCGGTCCCGACGAGCACGGGCACGCCGGCGTCGTACAGGTCCCTCACGTGCTGGTGACGCCGCTCGCCCATCGCGCGCATCCGTCGCGCGAACCGGGGGTACCGCGACTCGCCCTGGTCGGCGATCGCGCCGAACTGCGCGACCTGCAGCAGCGTCGCGGTCACCGGGATCCCGCGCTCGGCGATGCGCTCGATCTGTGCGGGCGTCGCACCCGTCGCGTGCTCGAGGCAGTCGATGCCGGCCTCCAGCAGCGGGTCGATCGACTCGGTCGCGAACGTGTGGGCCGTGACCCGGGCGCCCGCGTCGTGCGCAGCCGCGACCGCGGCGGTCAGCACGTCGTCGGGCCACAGGGGGGTCAGGTCCCCCGCGGGCCCGAGGTCGCGGTCGATCCAGTCGGCGACGAGCTTGACCCAGCCGTCGGCCCGCACGGCCTCGTGGTGCACCACACCGGGCAGGTCGTGCACGTCGGCCAGCTCGAGGCCGTAGTGCCGCAGGTAGCGCTTGGGGCGGGCGAGGTGGTGGCCCGCGCGGATGAGCCGCGGCAGGTCGGCGCGTCCGTGCACCCAGGACGTGTCGGCGGGTGAGCCCGCGTCACGCACGAGCAGCACACCCGAGTCGCGGTCCGCGAGCGCCTGCCGCTCGGCCGTCGCCGCGTCGACCGGCCCGTCGGCCGCGAGACCGATGTGGCAGTGCACGTCGACGAGCCCGGGCAGCACCCAGCCGCGGATCGTCGTCGCCTGCGCCGCGGGACGCGTCAACGTCAGACGCCCCCCGACCACCCACGCCTCGCCGACCTCACGCTCGTCGTCGAGCACGACCGTCCCGGCCAGGTGCAGGACGTCGCTCACGGCGTCAGCGCCCGAGGAACTTCTCGAACCCCGCGGGCAGCTCGAGCGAGGCGGGGTCGGCCTGCTGCGGAGCCGGCGCGCCGAGCCCGAACGCGGACCCGGCCGGTGCGCTCGGCGCCGGCTTGCCCTCGATCGCCGCGCGCTCCTGCGCCGCTCGCTTGGCGGGGTTGCCCGACTTGCCGCGCACCTTGCGCTGCGGCACGGCCTTGCCGCGCGCCTTCTTGCCCATCCCCGGCAGGTTGCCCATACCCGGCATGCCGCCGGGCATCCCGCCCGACTTGGCCATCTGGCGCATCATCTTCTGGGCCGCGTCGAACCGCTCGAGGAGCTGGTTGACGTCGGTCGGCGTGGTGCCGGACCCCTTCGCGATGCGCGCGCGGCGCGAGCCGTTGATGATCTTCGGGTTGTCGCGCTCGCCGGGGGTCATCGAGTGGATGATCGCCTCGATGCGGTCGACCTCGCGCTCGTCGAAGTTGTCCAGCGCGTCGCGCATCTGCGCCATGCCCGGGAGCATCCCGAACATCTTCTTGAGCGAGCCCATCTTGCGCAGCTGCTGCATCTGCTGCTGGAAGTCCGCGAGCGTGAAGCCCTCGCCGCTCGCGAGCTTGCCCGCCATCTGCTCGGCCTGCTCGGCGTCGAACGCCTTCTCGGCCTGCTCGATGAGCGTCAGGACGTCGCCCATGTCGAGGATCCGCGACGCCATGCGGTCGGGGTGGAACACCTCGAAGTCGGTGAGCTTCTCGCCGATGCTCGCGTACAGGATCGGCCGGCCCGTGACAGAGGCGACCGACAGCGCAGCGCCACCGCGCGCGTCGCCGTCGAGCTTCGACAGCACGACACCCGTGAAGCCGACACCGTCCGCGAAGGCCTGCGCGGTGGTCACCGCGTCCTGGCCGATCATCGCGTCGATCACGAACAGGATCTCGTCGGGCTGCACGGCGTCGCGGATGTCCGCGGCCTGCTGCATGAGCTCGGCGTCGACACCGAGCCGGCCGGCGGTGTCGACGATCAGCACGTCGTGCTGGCGTGCGCGTGCGGTCTCAAGACCGGCGCGTGCGACGGCGACGGGGTCCGCGTCCGCGGGGAGCACGTCGTCGGCGCCCTGGTTACCGGGGTGCGGCGCGAACACCGGCACGCCGGCCCGCTCGCCCACCACCTGCAGCTGCGTCACGGCGTTCGGACGCTGCAGGTCCGCCGCCACGAGCAGCGGCGTGTGGCCCTCGCCCTTGAGCTGGAGCGCGAGCTTGCCTGCGAGCGTCGTCTTGCCCGCGCCCTGCAGACCCGCGAGCAGGATCACCGTGGGCGGGTTCTTCGCGAACCGCAGCGTGCGCGTCTCGCCGCCGAGGATCGCCACGAGCTCCTCGTTGACGATCTTGACGACCTGCTGCGCGGGGTTGAGCGCCTGCGAGACCTCGGCCGAGAGCGAGCGTTCGCGCACCGCGCTCGTGAACTGCCGGACCACGGGCACGGCGACGTCCGCGTCGAGCAGGGCCCGGCGGATCTCCCGCACCGTGGCGTCGACGTCCGCCTCGGACAGCCGGCCCTTGGTGCGCAGGTTCTTGAAGGTCGACGTCAGGCGGTCGGACAGAGTGGCGAACACGTAGGGCGTCCTCGCGAGAAGGGGTCAGGGACGTCCCAGGGTACCTGGGTGACCCGCCGCGCGACCGCCACCGAGCCGAGCCCGTGCACGGCCGACGAGGTCGTCCACGAGCGTGCCGCGCCACTGGCTCCACGCCGCGGGCCCGGCCGCCACCGCGTCGGCCTCGGTGAGCACGCGCAGCGCGAGCAGCACGTCCTCGCGGTGGTCGACCGCGTCGAGCAGGCGGTCGGTGGTCGCCGGGTCGTCCGGGTCCGCGCTCGTCGCGAGCTCGACGAGCAGCAGGTGCTCGCGCACGAGGCGCGTCACGTCGGCCACGACCTCGTCGCGGAACCCCATGCGCTCCACGATCGGCCCCACGAGCCGGGCGCCCTCGACCGAGTGGTCGCCCGCACCGGCGCGCTTGCCGATGTCGTGCAGCAGGGCCGCGAGCAGCAGCGTCTCGCTCGGGGCGCCCGACGACAGCGCGGAGACGTTCGCCGCGGTCTCGACGAGGTGGCGGTCGACCGTGTGCCGGTGCACCGGCGAGCGCTGCGGACGGTTGCGCACGCCCGCCCACTCAGGGATCCACGTGGTCACGACACCCGCGAGGTCGAGCGCCTCCCAGATCGGCACCTGTGCGTGCCCAGCCGCGAGCAGCTGCAGGAGGTACTGCCGCGCCTGGCGCGGCCACGGCGTGGGCAGCGCGGGAGTCACGGTCAGGTGCTGCACCGAGACCGGGGAGAGCTGCAGGCCCGTGCGCGCCGCCGTCGCCGCCGCGCGCAGCGCGAGCAGCGGGTCGTGCTCCGGGGTCGCGTCGACCGCGAGCACGATCTCGTCGCCGTGCTGGACGAGGCCCTCGGCGATCGGGCGCAGGCGCGGCGGCATGCGACGGCCGCGGACCAGCCGCGGCCCGCGCGCCGGTCGCTCGAGGGCCTGCCGGGCGTTGCGTGCGGTCGTGTCGAGCGCGTACGAGATGATGCGCGCCGCCTCGGCGACGCTCGCCAGCAGGTCGTCGCGGTCGTCGAAGCCCACGATCGCGGCGACCTCGTCCTGGTCGGCGAGCAGCAGGCGGTTGGTGTGCCGCCGCGTGGCGACCTGCACCGCGTCCCGCACGTCGAGCAGGTGCGTGTACGCGTGGTCGACCGCACCGTGCGGGCGGTCCGTGAGCCAGGTGGCCGCGAGCGCCGAGAGCACCACCGCGTCGCGGATCCCGCCGCGCGCCTCCTTGAGCTCGGGCTCGATGAGGTACGCGAGCTCGCCGTGGCGCTCCGCGCGCTGCCGCGTGGACGCGATCAGCTCGGGCAGCCGGCGACGGGCCGCCGCGCGCCAGTCCTCGAGCAGCGCGGACGTGGCGCGGGCGATCACCACGGGGTCCCCCGCGACGTGCTGCAGGTCGAGCAGCCCGACCGCGGCGGGCAGGTCCTTGGACGCGACCTGGCGGCACTGCGCGAGCGAGCGCACGGAGTGGTCGAGGTCCAGGCCCGCGTCCCAGATCGGGTACCAGAGCTGCTGGGCGAGCACCGAGAGGTCCTCGGCGGAGCGTCCGCGCCCCTCGTGCACCAGCAGCAGGTCGAGGTCGGAGACGGGGCTCGCGTCGCCGCGGCCCACCGACCCGACCGCGCCCAGCGCGACGCCTGTCATGTCCTGCCCCGCGGTGGCCTCGTCCCAGAGCTCGACGAGCCGGCGTCGGACGAGTGCGGAGACCTGCCGGCGACGGGCCGTGCCGTCGCTCGTCGTGCCGGTCAGGGAGGTGGCGAGGTCGAGCCGTTCGACGCGCAGGTCCCGCACCCCAGGGGCGGGGTGCGGGACCTGCGTGTCGTGGGCGTCCCCGGCCGCGCCCCCCACGGGCGGCCGTTCGTGAGACATGGTTCCTACAGCGCGTCGTCGCCGTGCTCACCGGTGCGGACGCGAGCCACGTCCTCCACCGGCACGACCCAGACCTTGCCGTCACCGATCTTGCCGGTCTGCGAGGCGCGGATCACGACCTCGACGATGCCGGCCACGTCCTCGTCGGCGACCAGGACGTCGATGCGCACCTTCGGCACCAGGTCCACGGTGTACTCCGCGCCGCGGTAGACCTCGGTGTGACCGCGCTGGCGGCCGTAGCCGCTCGCCTCGCTCACGGTCAGGCCGCGGACACCCGCTGCCTCGAGGGCCGACTTCACGTCGTCGAGCCGATGCGGCTGGATGACCGCCGTCACGAGCTTCGTCATCACTTCACCTCCGTCACGACGCGGGCCCCGCCCAGCGTCTCGTATGCGGACTCACCGTGCACGGCGAGGTCGATACCGCCGACCTCGGCGTCCTCGCTGACCCGCCACCCCATGGTCGCCTTGATGGCGAACGCGATGATCGCAGTGATGACGCCGGAGAAGACGATCGCGTACCCGGCCGCGACGATCTGCGTCCAGAGCTGGTCGAAGCCGCCACCGTGGAACAGGCCCACGCCGTCCTTCGCGAGGAAGCCGATCGCCACAGTACCGATGAGGCCACCGACGAGGTGGACGCCCACGACGTCGAGCGAGTCGTCGTAGCCGAACTTGTACTTCAGGCCCACGGCGAGGGCGCAGACCGCACCCGCGACCAGACCGAGGATGATCGAGCTCAGCGGGTCGAGCGCCGCGGCCGCAGGGGTGATCGCGACCAGGCCGGCGACGATGCCCGATGCGGCACCCAGCGACGTGGCGTGGCCGTCACGGAACTTCTCGGTGACGATCCAGCCGACGAGCGCTGCACCGGCGGCCACCGTCGTGTTGATCCACGCGAGGGCCGCGACGTCGGTCGCGCCGAACGCGGAGCCGGCGTTGAAGCCGAACCAGCCGAACCACAGCAGAGCAGCGCCGAGCATGACGAACGGCAGGTTGTGCGGGCGCATCGGCTCCTTGCCGAAGCCCTTGCGCTTGCCGATGACGAGCGCGAGCACCAGCCCGGCGACACCGGCGTTGATGTGGACGACCGTGCCACCGGCGAAGTCGATCGGAGCCGGCAGCGAGCCACCGAGGAACCAGTCGTCACCGAAGAGGTAGCCGCCGAACCACACCTGGTGGGCGAGGGGGAAGTACACGAGCGTCACCCACACGGCCACGAACACGACCCACGCACCGAACTTGACGCGGTCTGCGATCGCTCCGCTGATGAGCGCAACCGTGATGATCGCGAACGTCACCTGGAAGCCCACGGTGATGAGGTCCGTCAGCGGGTCCTCGCCGTTCAGGATGCCGCTGAGACCGAAGTAGTCCCCGCTCCACCCGAAGAGGCCGGCCTTGTCGCCGCCGGCCACCATCGAGTAGCCCCACAGCACCCAGATGATCGCGACGACGCCCATGGCGGCGAAGCTCATCATCATCATGTTGAGGACAGACTTACCGCGGACCATGCCCCCGTAGAAGAACGCCAGTCCAGGCGTCATGAGCAGCACCAAGGATGCTGACGTCAGCATCCACGCGGCGTTTCCTGCATCCATACCCATTCGCTCCCCTCGCCGGCCAGGCGGCCGATCGCGGACAACGTTCGAGCAGTGCGATTTCCGCGAGGGACGGGGCGCGTTACCGCTACGTGACAAGACACTGCCGCGTGTAAACGTTGGGTTTCGAGGTGGGCGTTCGTCCGACTCGTTCCCGTGCGCCCGACGAACGTCCGACCTCGCGCGCCGAGCCGGGCTACTGGAGCAGGCCGTCGACGAACGCCTCGGGGTCGAAGGGCGCGAGGTCGTCGGGACCCTCGCCCAGCCCGACGAGCTTGACGGGCACGCCGAGCTCGCGCTGCACCGCGACGACGATGCCGCCCTTGGCGGTCCCGTCGAGCTTGGTCAGCACGATGCCCGTGATACCCGCGACCTCGCCGAACACGCGCGCCTGGTTGAGCCCGTTCTGGCCCGTGGTCGCGTCGAGCACGAGGAGCACCTCGCTGAGCGGGGCCTCCTTGCCGATGACACGCGTGATCTTGCCGAGCTCGTCCATCAGACCGGCCTTGTTCTGCAGGCGCCCCGCGGTGTCGACCACGACCACGTCGACCTGGGCCTGCTTGCCGGTCCGGACTGCCTCGAACGCGACCGACGCCGGGTCGGCGCCGTCCCGGTCGGACCGCACCGTCGGGACCCCGACGCGCGAGCCCCACGTCTCGAGCTGGTCGGCCGCCGCCGCGCGGAACGTGTCCGCGGCGCCGAGCACCACCGACTGCTGCTCCCCCACGAGCAGTCGCGTGAGCTTGCCGATCGTCGTCGTCTTGCCCGTGCCGTTGACACCCACCACCAGCAGGACCGCGGGCGTGCGCGTGCCGTCGTCGGCCACGGTCGGCGACGTGTGCAGCGAGCGGTCGAGGCTCGGGTCGACGAGCTCGAGCAGCTGGGCCCGCAGCAGGGCCTTGACCTGCGCGGGGTCCCTGAGGCCGTCGACGCGCACGCGCGTGCGCAGCGCGTCGATGAGCTCGCCCGTGGGGCCGGGACCGACGTCGGCGAGCAGGAGCGTCTCCTCGAGCTCGTCCCAGTCGTCCTCGGACAGGTGGTCGCGGGACAGGACCGCAAGCAGGCGGGTGCCCAGCGGCGAGCCCGAGCGCGAGAGCCGGTCGCGCAGGCGCGCGAGACGACCCGCGGCCGGCGCCGGCACGTCGAGCACCGGAAGGTCCGGCGCCTCACCGGGCGCGCTCTCGGCGAGCGGCGCCTCGGCCTGCTCGGGGAGCGTCTCGAGGGTGCCCACACCGGCGGTCGGGGGCACCTCGACCGCGACGCCGGACGCGTCGTCGTCGGGCGCGGTGGCCTGGGTCGGGACGTGCTCGATCGTCGGCGTGGGCGCCGAGGTCGAGCCGTCGTCGCGCGGACGGCGGCGCGAGACGAACAGCGTGACGACGGCCGCGACGAGCGCGATCGGCACACCAGCGGCGAGGAGAGTGGTCAGGGCGTCGGAGCTCACCCGCACAGTCTGGCCGCGGACCAGGCGGCGGCGCGAACCCACGACCGCCGGCGTGGACTCCCGTGCCCCCGTGCCGCACTCGCGGCGAGTCCGTCGGCGCCCTCCGGACCGCCGTCCGGCACCGGGTCCGAGCGCCGTGATTCGTTTCGGCCGTGTCGGTGCGCACGGCCCGTGGGTACGTTCACAGGCCGGGACGACCGCTCCCGGTCGTCCCGGACGGCGCCGTCCCGACGAGAGGTGGGCCCCATGCCCCGCACGCATCGAGCACCCGACCACGCGCACCACGTGCGGCCCCGTCCCGGCCGCTCGGACCGGCACCGCGGACCGCGCTCGAGGCGCGTGCGGACGGCCGTCGCCGCCCTCGTCACCGCCGCGCTCGTCGGGACCCTCGGCCTCGTCTCCGCCCTGGGCGCGAACGCCGCGACGATCGACCCGAGCGCGTGGTACGTGCTGGTCAACCGCAAGAGCGACAAGGTCCTCGACGTCCAGGGCCAGGCGACCGGCGACGGGTCACCGCTCGTGCAGTCGACCCGGACCGACGCCACGAGCCAGCAGTTCAGAGTCGTGGACGCCGGCGGCGGGTGGTACGAGCTGCTCAACCGCAGGTCCGGCAAGGTCGTCGACCTGTGGGAGTGGAGCACCGCCGACGGCGCGACCTTCCGGCTGTTCACGGACCTGAACGGCGCCAACCAGCGGTTCGGGATCGCCGACCAGTCCGGCTACGTCCGCTTCGTCAACCAGCACTCGGGCAAGGTGCTGCAGGTGGCCGGCGCGTCGGCCGCCGAGGGCGCAGCCGTCGTGCAGGGATCGGACACGAAGTCCTACCACCAGCAGTGGCTGCTGGTGAAGCTCGGGACCGGGAGCACGCCGGCACCCACGACCAGCCCGACACCGACCACGCCGCCGAGCACACCGCCCAGCACGCCGCCGAGCAACGGCTCCTGGCCGACCGCGACCGGTCAGCAGCGGGTCACCTCCACGATCGCGGTCAGCGGCACGTTCGACGGTCGGCTCGTGCGCTACTACGGGATCTCCTCGGGCGGTCAGGACGAGTCGCAGCCACCCATGTTCAAGCTCGCCGACGGCGCGGTCCTCACGAATGTCATCCTCGGCTCGGGTGCGGGCGACGGCGTGCACTGCACCGGCACCTGCACGCTGCGGAACGTGTGGTGGGAGGACGTCGAGGAGGACGCCGCGACGCTCAAGGGCAGCTCGTCGTCCCAGGTCATGACGGTCGACGGCGGCGGGGCGCGGTCCGCCTCGGACAAGGTGTTCCAGCACAACGGCCCCGGCACGTTCGTCATCAAGAACTTCCAGGCGACCGACATCGGCAAGCTGTACCGCTCGTGCGGCAACTGCTCCACGCAGTACGCGCGCACGGTCGTCGTCCAGAACGTGACGATCACGGCGCCCGCGAAGTCGCTCGTCGGCATCAACTCCAACCTCGGGGACCGCGCGACGCTCTCGGGCATCACGCTCGTCAACGACTGGTCGAAGAAGGTCGCGATCTGCGAGGAGTACCGCGGGGTGACGTCCGGCGAGCCGACGAAGGTCTCGTCAGGACCGAGCGCGGCGTGCGGGTACTCCCCGTCCGCGGTGGTCTACCGATGACGGCGCGACCGTGAGGCCCGTGTGAGTACTCGCGGGCCGGTCGCCGCTGCGGCCGGTCCGCGCCTCACGTCCCTGGGCGGCAGGTCAGCCGTGGCGGCGCAGCGGGTTCGCGCGCACGGCCTTGTCCTTGGCACGTGCGAGACCGGCCGAGAGGTCGTCGACGTGCAGGTAGCCCTCACCCTGCTCGGCCGTCGCGTTGAGGAAGTCCGCGAGCGACAGGTCCACGGGCTCGGCGTCGGCGGCCTGCGCCGCGGCGATCTGGTCCGGCGCGGGGTGTCGACGTGCCCGCAGGCCGCGGCGGAACGCCTGCCACGGCGACTCGTCGTCCCGGCGGTCGTCCGCGTCCGACGAGCTCGCGACGAGCAGGACGGCAGCCGCCACCGCAAGGGCGACGAGGACGGCGATCACGACAGGCAGCACCCGTCCAGTGTCGTCCGGGACCCGCTGCGCCGCCTCGACGAGGAGCGGTTCAGACCGACTCCCACACACGATCTTCACGCGCGCCGCCCGCGAGAGCCCGCGGGCCGTCGCCCGCGCGCCGTCGGCCCGCCGCACGGGCGCCCGCTCAGGCGGTCTCGCGCATCCGCTGGCTCACGACGGTCGTCACGCCGTCACCGCGCATCGTGACGCCGTACAGCGCGTCCGCGATCTCCATCGTGCGCTTCTGGTGCGTCACGACGATGAGCTGCGAGTCCTCCTGCAGCTCGCGGAAGATCTCCAGGAGTCGGCCGAGGTTCGCGTCGTCGAGCGCGGCCTCGACCTCGTCCATCACGTAGAACGGGCTCGGCCGGGCCTTGAAGATCGCGACGAGCATCGCCACCGCCGTGAGCGAGCGCTCGCCGCCCGACAGCAGCGACAGCCGCTTGACCTTCTTGCCCGCGGGACGCGCCTCGACGTCGATTCCCGTGGTGAGCATGTCGTCGGGGTCCGTCAGCACCAACCGGCCCTCACCACCCGGGAACAGGCGCGGGAACACCACGTCGAAGGCGGCGGCGGTGTCGCGGTACGCCTCGGCGAAGACCTGCTCGACCCGCTCGTCGATCTCCTTGACGATCTCCAGCAGGTCCGTGCGGGACTTCTTGAGGTCGGCGAGCTGGTCGACCAGGAACTTGTGGCGCTCCTCGAGCGCCGAGAACTCCTCGAGCGCGAGCGGGTTGACGCGGCCGAGCAGCGAGAGCGCGCGCTCCGCGGCGCGCAGGCGCTTCTCCTGCTGCTCGCGCACGTACGGGACGTGCGTCGGCGCGTCCGGGTCGGGCTCCGTCCCGGGCGGCACGACGACCGGCACGTCCTGGTGCGGCCCGAACTCCTCGAGCAGCACGGCCGGGTCGAGCCCGAGCTCCTCGACCGCGCGCGTCTCGAGCTGCTCGATCCGCAGCCGCTGCTGGGTGCGGGCAACCTCGTCGCGGTGCGCGACGTCGGTCAGGCGCGCGAGCTCGGCGGCCTGCTGCTCGGCCCGGACCCGCATCGTCGTGATCGTCTCGTCGCGCTGCGCGCGCGCGGCCTCGGCGGACTCGCGCTCGTCGGACGCCCGCCGCAGCGAGCCGTCGAGCAGGGCGAG
>NZ_LFKW01000058.1:0-12599 GCF_001040865.1 Cellulomonas sp. A375-1
GCGTCCGCGGTGAGGGCGCGCAGCGCGCGCACGGGCTGGCCGCCGCGGGCCAGCAGCTCGAACCGCTGCCCGCGAGCGCCGGCCATGTCCGACTCGGCACCGGCGAGCGCGGCGATCGCCCGGCGGTGCGCGGACACGGCGGCCTCGGCCCGGCCTGCCTCGAGGTGCGCGAGCGCGAGGGTCGCGAGCATGTCGGCGGGCTCGGTCGCGCAGGTCGCGCCCGCGTCGAGCGTCTGCTCGATGAGCCGGATGCCTGCGTCCACGTCGCCGCGTCCGATCAGGTACGACGCGCGGTCGCCGGGGTCGCACGCCTCGCACTGCGAGTACTCGTCGCGAGGGGTGCGCACCCACTCGTCGTACAGCGCGTCGGCGTCCGCGGTGCCGCGCGAGCGCGCCCAGGCGAACCGTTCACGGGCCACGGCGTCCCGCCCCAGCCCGGCGAGCGCGTAACGGCGCTCCATGTCCTCGAGCGTCGCCTCGATCTGCGCCGCAGGCACGTTCGGGAAGTCCGACAGGTGCCCGACCATCCACTTGAACGACCAGAACAGCCCGTGCGCATCGCTCTCGTCGAAGTGCTCCGGGTGCTCGTCGTACCAGCGCACGGCCTTGGTGAACGGCAGGTAGGCACGCTCGACCTCGCCGTTCCAGACGAGCGACTCGATCAGGACGAGCAGCGCGAACGCGCGCGCGCCGTCGGGACCCTCCGCCTCGACGAGGCGCACCTGCTGCTCGGCGGCCTGCGTGCGGGCCGCGCCGTACGGCATGTCCCGCACGCGGACGATCTCCCGGTTCGCGTCGTCCAGCGAGCGGCTCATACGTCCTCCTGCGTCTCGTCGCGCACCTGCTCGCCGGCCAGGCCGGCCTCGAGCAGGACGCTCATGGCGTCGTTCATCAGTGCGGCCTCGCGGGCGCGCAACGGTTCTCCGGCGAGCAGCACCGCGGTCACGTACAGCGAGCGCACGCCGGCCGCGAGCACGGGGTCGGCGGGGTCGGCGGCGAGCAGGCGGCGCACCGTGGGGTTCGCGTCGTTCACGACGAGGCGGCGCGCGGGCGCCGGGGCGTCGCCGGCGAGCCCGGACAGCACCCCGCCCCACAGGTCGTCGTCCGCGGCGACGACCTGGCGCACCTCGCGCGCGTACTCGCCGTCGCGGTCCTGCAGGAGCACCGCGGGCACGTGCTGCGGTTCGAAGCTGCGCGCGACGAGCTCGCAGTCGAGCGGCTGCACCACGGCCTGCGCGGCGCGGAGCTGGTCGAGCACCTCGAGCTCGCGGTGCGGCTCGAGCGGGGTGAGCACCTGCGCGATGTCCCCGGCCGAGAGCTCGCGCACGCGCCAGCCGGGCCGGCGCGCGAGCCGGGCGAGCAGCTCGCTGTCGTAGACGTAGCCCCCGTTGACGACCGTCATGCCGTGCGCACGCGCGACCGGCGCCACGCGCCGGAAGTCCTCGACGCGCGACGTGAACAGCACCTCGCCCTCCTCGCCGCGGACGTCGGCCAGGGTGCTCGCCCCGTCGGTCGTCTCGAAGGGCAGCACCTGCGCGACCAGGTCCAGCACCTCGTCGTCGACGAGCGCGAGCGAGCGCAGGGCCAGGTGGTGCGTCGCGACGACCTTGCGGCTGACGGCGGACGACGAGGAGAGCGTCGCGACCGCCCACGCACGGACCTGCCCGGCGAGCACCTCCTGCGTCGCGAGCAGGGCGTCGTCGGTGTAGAGCTGCTCGCGGGACGCGGTGGGGCGCAGGACCGTGGTGTCGACGACGCACCGCACGAAGAACGCCCACTCGGGCAGCAGGTCGTCGACGTGCGCGCCCAGGAGCATGCGCTTGAGGTACACGCGGTGCCGGCTCGCGGCGCCCGGTGGCACGGCCGTCGGCAGCACGAACGCCACCCCGGAGAGCCCCGCGAGCGGCACGTCGAGGTCGAGGTGCGCGAGCGGGGTGAACCCGAGCGTCCGCTCGCAGTAGGCCGTGAGCGCCGCGTCGCGGGCGGCCTCGTCGGCGTACTCGCCGCGCCACGGCAGGACCGGCTCGCTGACGCGCCGCCACGCGGTCCCCGAGCCGTCCGGCAGCGGGACCTCGACGGACACCTCGACGGGCAGCAGCGCACCGAACTCCTGCGCGAGCGCGACGACCATGTCCGCACCGAGCCAGTGCTCGGCGTCCCGGCGCGGCCGCAGCCGCACGGTGCTGCCCACGGCGACGTCCGCGTCGTGCGGCAGGACGGACAGGTCGTACCGGCCGTCGGAGTACCCGACCCAGCGCACGGGCGGCGCCTGCTCGTCGACCGCCGAGCGCGAGACGAGCTCGATCTGGTCCGCCACCATGAACGCCGACAGCAGCCCGATGCCGAACTGCCCGAGGAACTCCTCGCGGCCCAGGCCCAGGTCGAGGTCGCGCTTCGAGGACCGGCCGACGGTCGCCAGCAGCTCCTCCGCCTGCGCAGGGGTGAGCCCGATGCCGGTGTCCGTGACCTCGAGCGACCCGTCGCCGCCGGGGCGCAGCCGCACGGAGCCCGGCGCGTCCTCGTCGTGGGCGCGCCGGGCCGTGATCGCGTCGACGCCGTTCTGCAGGAGCTCGCGCACGTAGACGCGCGGCCCCGAGTACAGGTGGCGGGCGAGCAGGTCGACGACGCCGCGCAGGTCGACCTGGAACGCCCGGCCCGCTGCGGTGGTCTCCTCGCTCACGCTCAGTCCCGCTCCTCCTGCTCGGCCTTCGCCGCCGCGGCCTGCTCCGGGTACTGCTCGTCGAGGTGCTCGAAGAGCTGCAGGCCCGTCGCGATGCTGCACGCGAGCTGCAGGTCGATCTGCTGGTCGGTCACGCCGTGCTCGTAGTCGACGGTGTGCTCGGCGTAGACGCCGACCTCACCGTCCTCGTCGCGCACGTAGCCCTTGGGCCACAGGCGCGTGGCGTTCCACTCGTTGACGAGCCGGTTCAGCGCGTCGAGCTGGTCACTGCCGACCTTGCGGTTCCAGCGGCCCCGCGCCTGCAGGTACTCGCCGTTCTGCCCCAGGACGAGGAAGTAGAAGACGTGCCCGTCCCAGTACCCGCCGATGTCCCCGTCGTCGTCCACTCCGTAGTTCAGGCCGCGCGCGTCGAGGCACGCGGCGACGCGGTCGCGGCTGAGCGGCTCGAGCACGGACGGCTCCGGCGCGGACGTGTCCTTGGTGAAGAAACCCATGATCTCCCTCGTCGTCTGGTGAGGCGGGGCGGTCCGACCACGACCCTGCCCCGGGCCCGACTGTCGAGCCTAGACAGTGCACCTGCAGCGTACGGGCGGTTTGGGCACGCGGATCTCCCCCGGGCGCACCGACCACGCCGCACGCCGGACCTCACGCGAGCGCCTCGCCGGGTGTGAGGTTGCGTGGGCCGTACGGCCCGATAGGCACGGCGTGCGCCGTTGAAAACTGGCAGCCATGAGGGAGCAGCGCAGTCCGGGTCGCGTGGTCGTCGTCGGTGCGGGCATGGTGGCGCACCGGTTCGCGGAGCAGCTCGTCGCTCGTGAGGGCGACTGGCACCTGACCGTGATCGGCGACGAGCCGTACGCCCCCTACGACCGCGTCCACCTGTCGGACGCCATCACGGGCGCCACGACGGCCGACCTGACGCTCGACCCCTCGGTGTGGGACGACGAGCGCGTCGAGCTCGTCACGGGCGACGCGGTCCAGACGCTCGACCGCGACGCCCGCACGGTCACGACGCGCTCGGGCCGGGTGCTCGAGTACGACGACCTCGTGCTCGCCACAGGCTCGTGGGCGTGGGTCCCGCGTACCGAGGGCGCCGACCTCCCCGGCGTCCTGGCCTACCGCACGCTCGACGACATCACGCGGATCAAGGACTGGGTCGCGGACCGTGAGCGGGCGCTCGGCCGCACCGTGCGCGGTGCGGTGGTCGGCGGTGGCGTGCTCGGTCTCGAGGCCGCCGCGGCGCTGCAGAACCTGGGTGCGACGGCGACGGTCGTGGAGTTCGCGGACCGCCTCATGGCCGTCCAGCTCGACGCGGGCGGCGGCGAGGCGCTCCGCGTGCTCGTCGCCGACAAGGGCATGGACGTGCGGACGACGACGGCCGCGACCCGGGTGCTGCCCGGCGACGACGGCGCCGTCGCCGGGCTCGAGCTGTCGAGCGGCGAGCACCTCGACGTCGACGTCGTCATCTTCTCGACCGGCATCCGGCCGCGCGACCGCCTCGCGCGCGAGTCGGGGCTGGGCATCGGCGAGCGCGGCGGCGTGCTCGTCGGCCCGACGTGCCGCTCGTCGGACCCGCGGATCTGGGCGATCGGCGAGTGCGCCTCGCACGACAACGAGTGCGCGGGGCTCGTCGCGCCCGGCAACGCGATGGCCGACGTCGTCGTCAGCCAGCTCTTCGGCGGCCCGCGGACGTACACGCGCGCACCGGACGGCACCAAGCTCAAGGGCGTCGGCGTCGAGGCCGCGAGCTTCGGCGACGTGCTGGCGCTGACCCCCGGCGCGCTCGAGGTCACGTTCGCGGACCCCGTCGCGCGGACGTACCGCAAGCTCGTCGTGTCCGACGACGCGCGCACCCTGCTCGGCGGCGTGTTCGTCGGGGACATCGCGCTGTACTCGTCGCTGCGGCCGCTGCTGGGCCGCCCGCTGGGCGCGGACCCCTCCGCGTTCCTCGCCCCCGAGGGCGGCGGCGCACCCGTGTCCGCGGACCTGCCCGACGACGTCGTCGTCTGCTCGTGCGCGAACGTCACCGCAGGCACGATCCGCGGCGCGGTCACCGAGCACGGCTGCCAGAGCGTCGGCGAGGTCAAGACCTGCACCAAGGCGGGCACGGTGTGCGGGTCGTGCGTGCCGCTGCTGACGAAGATCGTCAACGTCTCGCTCGAGCAGGCCGGTGTCGCAGTCTCGAACGCGATGTGCGAGCACTTCGCGATGTCCCGCGCCGAGCTGTTCGCGCTGGTCCGCACGGGCACCGAGCGGACGTTCTCGCAGATCGTCGCCACGCACGGCACGGGCCGCGGGTGCGCGATCTGCCGGCCCGTCGTCGCGTCCATCCTGTCCTCGCTCGGGGTCGGGCACGTGCTGCAGCCCGACCAGGCCTCGCTGCAGGACACCAACGACCACCTGCTCGCCAACCTGCAGAAGGACGGCACGTACTCGGTGGTGCCGCGCATGCCCGGCGGAGAGGTCACGCCCGACAAGCTGCTCGCGTTCGCGCAGATCGCCGCCGACTTCGGCCTGTTCACGCGCGTCACCGGCGCACAGCGGCTCGGGATGTTCGGCGCGCGCCAGGACCAGCTGCCCGCGATCTGGCGTCGGCTCGTCGACGCCGGGTTCGAGTCCGGGCAGGCCTACGGCAAGTCGCTGCGCGCGGTGAAGACGTGCGTGGGCTCGACGTGGTGCCGGTTCGGCGTGCAGGACTCGTCGTCCATGGCCGTGCGGCTCGAGCTGCGCTACCGGGGCCTGCGCTCGCCGCACAAGTTCAAGGTCGGGGTGTCCGGGTGCGCGCGCGAGTGCGCCGAGGCGCGCGGCAAGGACGTCGGCGTGATCGCGACCGCCGCAGGCTGGAACGTGTACGTCGGCGGCAACGGCGGCTTCACGCCCCGGCACGCCGAGCTGCTGGCCGAGGACCTCGACGCCGACACGCTCGTGCGGGTCATCGACCGGTTCCTCGCGCTCTACATCCGCTCGGCCGACCGCCTCCAGCGCACCGCGCCCTGGGTCGCCGACTTCCCCGGCGGGCTCGCCGAGCTGCGGGCGATCATCGTCGACGACCGCGACGGCATCGGCGCCGAGCTCGAGGCCGAGGTCGAGCGGCACGTCGAGGGCTACGTCGACGAGTGGCGCGCGACGCTCGACGACCCGGCCAAGCTCGCCGCGTTCACTCCGTACCTCAACGCCCCGTCGTCGACCGACCCGGACCTCGCCTACGAGGAGCGTCGCGGCCAGCCGGTCCCCGTGGCGTTGTCCGCCGGCCCGATGAGCACCGGCGCCGGCTCGTCCACCGGCACGACGAGCGTGCCCGCGTCGTCGTCGGCCGTCGTCTGCCGGCTCGCGGACCTCACGCCCGAGCGCGGGGCCGGCGCCCTGCTCGACGGCGTCCCCGTCGCGCTGTTCCGCCTCGCCGACGACCGCGTGCTGGCCGTCCAGCAGCGCGACCCGTTCTCCGGCGCCAACGTGCTGTCCCGCGGCCTCGTGGGCGACCGCGCGGGCCGGCCGACCATCACCTCGCCCATGCACAAGCAGGTCTGGGACCTGGAGACCGGCGAGTGCCTCGACCCGGTCGGCAAGGACCCGCAGCCGCTGCGCACGTTCGACGCCCGCGTCGACGCCGAGGGCGCGGTCCTGCTCACCACCTGACGTCCGCTCGCGGGCGTGCGGCCCGGTCAGCGCGTGATGCGCCAGACCAGCTCGTGACCGTGCGGCTCGGTGAAGCCGAGCTGCTCGTACAGCGCCCGGCCGTGCTCGGTCGCGGACAGCCCGACGCGCGTCACCTCGCTCTCGTCGTGGAACCACCGCATGACGGCGGCGACGCACGCCCGCGCGTAGCCGCGACGACGCGCGTCGGGCTCGGTCGACACGTTGAACACGTGACCGCGCCGGCCCGACGGGTTCCACGGCTCGGGCGCGTGCGCGTGGAAGTCGCCGACCGCGCACGCGACGGGCCCGACCGTCCCGTCCTCGAGCTCGCCGTCGACGACGAACGCCACGACGAGGGTCCGCTCCGACAGCCGCTCCCGGAACCACCGCGTGCACGTGACCTGCCACTGCGCTTCGTCGAGCCCGTCGACACCCATCGCTGCGAGCATCCGGCTGCGCAGCCGGGTCAGCGCGGCAGCGTCCTCGACCCCGGCGCGCCGGACGGCGGGTGCGGTGCGGAACGTCGCCACGAGGTCGTCAGCCACGGCCGCGTCGCGGCGTGCGCGCACGAGTACACGGGCGGGTGAGCATGCGTCGTCCTCTCGTCGGGGAGCCGCGTGCACGGTATCCGACGCCGCGGGGCACGTCCCGCGTCAGGCGCCGCCCGGGAACCCCAGCTGGCGCCACGCCTCGTAGGTGGCGACGGACGCGGCGTTCGTCAGGTTCATGGAGCGGCGGCCGACGAGCATGGGGATGCGCAGCTGGTCCACCACGCGCGGGTGCGCGAGCACCTCGGGCGGCAGGCCCGTGGGCTCCGGGCCGAAGAGCAGGACGTCGTCGTCGCGGTACTCGATGTCCGTGTACCAGCGCGCGGCGGTGGTCGTGAACGCGAGCACCCGGCCCGGGACCGCGGCGAGCATCGAGTCCAGGTCCGGGTGCACGACGACGTGCGCGAGGTCGTGGTAGTCGAGCCCCGCCCGACGCAGCTTCGCCTCGCTCAGGTCGAAGCCGAGCGGCTCCACGAGGTGCAGGGTCGAGCCGGTGCCTGCGGCCAGGCGGATGGCGCTGCCGGTATTGCCCGGGATGCGCGGTTCGAAGTAGACCAGATGGAGCACGCGCCCATCCTCGCAGGCAGGGCGGCGGCTCCCGTTGCGCGGTCTTCGCGCCGCGCCGCACAGCCGAGCGTGTGGCGTACCCCGCGGTGCTACGGTCGCCCCGGACACAGGAGGAACACATGACGACGACCGGGCACGACGGCGCGTCCGGCGACGTGGACGTCGCCACGCCCGCGCACGGCACGACCGTCGCGACCGACCCGACCGAGCCGCACGGCGAGGGCGGACGCGGTTCGCAGACCACCATCGCCGCGATCGCGGCCGAGGCGGGCGTGTCCGTGCCGACGGTCTCCAAGGTGCTCAACGGACGGGCCGACGTGGCCGCGTCGACGCGCGCCCGGGTCGAGGAGGTCATCGAACGGCACGGCTACCGTCGCAGGCGCTCGTCGTCCGGCACGGGGTCCGGCCTCATCGAGCTCGTCTTCCACGAGCTCGACTCGCCGTGGGCGCTGCAGATCATCAAGGGCGTCGAGACCGTCGCCGGCCCGGCGCGCGTCGGGGTCGTGCTGTCCGAGCTCGGTGGCGAGCACCGGCCCCCGCAGGAGTGGCTGGACGACGTGCTCGCCCGCCGCCCGCGCGGCGTGATCTTCGTGCTGTCCGAGCTCGACGCCGCCCAGCAGGCGCAGCTCAAGAGCCGCTCCATCCCGTTCGTCGTGGTCGACACCGCGGGCGAGCAGCCCGCGGGAGTCCCGGTCGTCGGGTCGCAGAACTGGGCCGGCGGCCTCGCCGCGACCCGTCACCTCCTCCAGCTCGGCCACCGGCGCATCGGCGTGGTCTCCGGGCCGCGCGACGTGCTGTGCTCGCGCGCCCGGGTCGACGGCTACCGCTCCGCGCTCGACGAGGCCGGGTTGTCGTACGACGCCGGCCTGGTGCGGTGGGGCAACTTCTTCGTCGACGGCGGGTACGAGCACGGGCACGAGCTGCTCAGCCGCCCCGACCGTCCGACGGCGATCTTCGCGGGCGCCGACTTCCAGGCGCTCGGCGTGATCCGCGCGGCCCGCGAGCTGGGTCTGCGGGTCCCCGAGGACGTGTCGGTCGTCGGCTACGACGACCTCCCCGTCACCGAGTGGGTCCAGCCGGGTCTGACGACCGTGCGCCAGCCCCTCGCGGACATGGCGGCGACCGCCGCGCGCATGCTGCTGGAGATCGCCGGTGGTGCGCGGCCCGCGAACCTGCGCATCGACCTCGCGACCGAGCTCGTGGTCCGCAGCAGCACGGCCGCGCCGTCCGCCTGACGACGACGAACGCGCCTCAGTCCGGGGCGTGACCGTCGTCGAGCCCGCGCCCGCTGGCGAGCCCTCCGTCGGTCCCCGCAGCGCCTTCGAGCCCGAGCGCGACGAGCGCCTGCTCGACGACCTCCTCGGGCGGCGCTCCGATCGGGACGACGACACCGGGCTCGTCGTCCTGCAGCGGTTCGAGAGTCGCGAGTTGGGACGGGAGCAGCGTGGGCGGCATGAAGTGGCCGGTGCGCTGCGCGATGCGGGCGCCGATCAGCTCCGGGTCGCCCGCGAGGTGCACGAACCGCACGTCGCCTGCGGCGCTCGCCAGCACGTCGCGGTAGGCCCGCCGCAGCGCGGAGCACGTGACCACCGTGCTGCGGCCCGCGGCGTCGGCCTCGCTCACCCACTGCGCGATCGTCGCGAGCCACGGCGCACGGTCGTCGTCGTCGAGCGGGGTCCCGGCGGCCATCTTCGCGACGTTGGCGGGCGGGTGGAAGTCGTCGGCCTCGGCGAACGTCCAGCCCAGGCGCTGCGCGAGCAGCACCGCGACCGTCGTCTTGCCCGAGCCCGCGACGCCCATCACGATCAGGTGCTGCACCCTCGTCCTCCGCTCGTGGTCCAGACGCGAGCGTTCCACACCGCACGCGCGGCCCTCCACCCGGCCCGCGGGCGTCGCGCCGCCCGTCCGTGCTCGACGAGCTGCGTGCGCCGTCAGTGCTCGACGAGCTGCGTGCGCGCAAGCTGCCGGTAGAGCATCGACGTGCGCAGCAGCTCCTCGTGCGTCCCCTGGGCGACGAGCCGGCCGCGGTCCATCACGAGGATCACGTCGGAGTCGACCACGGTCGAGAGCCGGTGGGCGACGACGACGAGCGTGCACCCGGCCGACACCCGGTCGATCAGGTCCCGCACACGGGCCTCGTTGAGGCCGTCGAGGTGCGACGTCGACTCGTCGAGCAGCAGCGTCGTGGGACGCGCGAGCAGGGCACGCGCGAGCGCGAGGCGCTGCCGCTCGCCGCCGGAGAGCATGACGCCGCCCTCACCGACCTCGGCGTCGAGCCCCGCCGGAGAGCGGTCGAGCACGTCGAGGAGGTTGACGTCCGCGAGCGCGGTGCGGCACTCGTCGTCGCTCGCCGGGACGGCCAGCGTGAGGTTGTCGCGCAACGTGCCGGCCAGCGCGGGCGCGTCCTGCTCGACGTACCCGACTCCGGCGCGCACCTGCGACCGCGTGCGCTCACGCACGTCCTGCCCGTCCACCCTGACGATCCCGGCGACCGGGTCGTAGAGCCGGACGATGATGTTCAGCAGCGTGCTCTTGCCGGCGCCCGAGGGCCCCACGACCGCGACCCGCTGCCCGCGGCGGATCGCGAACGTGAGGCGGTCGAGCACCGCCGGGCCGTCGTCGTAGCGGAACGAGACGTTGTCGAGCACGAGCGCGAGCTCCGGGTTGGGGCGCGCACCCGAGAACGCGAGCCGGGTCGCGCCCTCGTCCTCCTGCGGCACGTCGAGCACCTCACCGATCCGCGTGAGCCCGCCGAGCGCCTCGCCGACCGCACCGACCGTCCCGACGATCCTGCTCAGCGGCATGATCAGCAGGAACAGGTACAGGATGAACTGCACGAGCTCGGCGACCGTGAGGTTCCCCGTCGCGACCCGCCAGCCCCCGAGCCCGAGCACGGCCAGGAAGCACACCTGCGTCGCGATGCTCGACAGCGGCGAGACGAGCGCCGTCACCCACGCGACGTCCAGACCGACCTTCCACGCCTTGTCCACACGGCGCACGACGCGCGCGGTCTCGATCTCCGTGGCGTTCGCGGCCCGGACCGTGCGCACGCTCCGCAGCGCGCGGTCGGTCGCGCTGCCGAGCTCGCCCACGGCCCGCTGCAGCCCGTGGCTCGACCGCTCGAGCTGCTGCGTGACGGCCGCGACGCACGCGACCGCGACGAGCGCGACGGCGAACGCGACGAGGAGCAGCATCGGGTCGAGCAGCAGCATCGCGATCATCGCGCCGAGGAGCGTGAACACCCCGGCGATGCTCTCGACGAAGCCCTGCGTCAGCGCGGTGCGCACCACGTTGGTGTCGTTGCCGACCCGCGCGACGAGATCGCCGGTGCGCCGACGGTCGATCTCGGCGACGGGCAGCCGCAGCAGGTGCGTGACCAGCTCACGCCGCGCCGAGCGGACCGCGCCCTCCGCGGTGCGCTGCACCAGGTAGTGCTGGATGCCGCTGAGCACCCCGCCGCAGATCACGACCGCGACGAGCACCCAGGGCAGGCGCCCGACGGGCTCGTCGGCCGCGACGCGCTCGAGGGCGCGGCCCACGAGCGCGGGCTGCGCGAGGGTCGTCAGGGCCGTCGCGGCGCCGAGCCCGAGCACGACGCCGACGAAGCCGCGCTGCACCCCGACGAACCGGAACAGGTCCATCACGGTCGCCCGGCGGCTCGCCGCGACCGGCTCCGCGGGCGCGTCGACGCGGCGGTCGTCCTGCAGCGCGGTCACGCCGTCCCGCCCTCGTGCGCAGACCGCGTGACGAGCCGTGCGCACCCGTCGTCGGCCATTGTTCGGGGCCAGAACAAAGCGCGGAGGGCTTGGTTCGGACGGCGCGGAACGTGACCGCCGGACAGGGCGAAGAAAGGCATGTGGAGTATTCCCAGAATCGGATCGAGATCGCTATTAGTGCGCGTCACGGGCGAAGGTGCCGCGAGACGCCGCGCCACACTCGACGAGCGCCCGTCACCCGAGACGATCCGCCGCACCGCCACCACCCGTCGCCGTCCATCTGCACAGGTCAGCGCGGACGACGATGAGGACGGCCCGACCGCCGGGCGCGTCCTGCAGTACGGGGACGTGCTCTCGCCGACGAGCGCAGCACGAACGCTAGAGGTTCGGACATATCGGGTCAACGCCAGCGCTGCCCCCGTGAGACAGCGGTTGCTCCGACGTGGCGGAATCGGCGCACAAATGGCTCCCGCGCACACAATGGACACGTGTCAAGGTGGACGCGCGTCCATCTACATGCGTTCCAGCACCCGCCGGTACCCGGCACACCCCCGTCGCTCAGGAGTCGGGCCACCCGCACGCCGTGCCGATGAACCGGTGGACCGCCCCGCGCAGCTCGTCGCTCGGAGTCAGGAAGAACACCGGCAGATCGCCGCCGGCGACGCGCGTCCGGATCCCCAGGAACACCCCGCGCTTGTCCTCGGCGACCGCGTGCGGGTCGCAGCGCGCCGGCTCGAACGTCAGCGTCACCTCAGCCGGCCCGTCCGACGAGTCGAGCTGCACCGGCCACGAGGGCGCTCCACCCAACGGCGTGAGGAGCACCGTCCCGTCGACCTGGAGCACCTGCACGCGCGGCCCGGACGGCACGGGGTCGAGCCGGAGCGTCACCGAGCCGACCGTGCGCCCGTCGACCTCGCCGAGCTCGACCGTGTCGCTCAGCGTCAGCCGCGCACCGCTCCCGACCGCCGCCGCGGCGCAGTCCTCGCCGTGGATGCGCACGAGCAGCCCGTTCGGGTCGCCCGGCACCCCGCGCCACGTCCCCGTCCGCCCGGCGTCGTCGACCACGTCGAGCTCGACGAGCGCCGAGCCGTCGCCCCCCTCGGAGCTGCTGGCGGCTCCGTCGGGTGAGCCGGGAACCGCACCGCGCGTGCCGACCTCGCGCCTCGGCTCGTCGGTGCAGCGCGCCGCCCCGAGCGCCACGGACAGGTCGCGGTCCACCCCGTCGCGCACAGGGCGCGGGCGCGCGCTGACCGCGACCCCCTGCGCGCCGGACGTCGTCAGGCGCGCCTCGGTCACGGTGACGTCGACGCCCGACTCGTTCGCGACCCGCACCTGCACGACGCGGCGCTCCCAGTCCAGCCGCGCCTGGGCGAGCTCGACGTCGAGCCCCGCGAGCACCGGCTGCGGCAGACGGGGGGTCGGCGCCGTCGTCTCGACGGCAGGGTCGGGCGG
>NZ_LFKW01000059.1:0-6305 GCF_001040865.1 Cellulomonas sp. A375-1
AGCGTCTCCGCGGCCAGGCCCTCGCGGGTCTGCTGCGACTTCGGCAGGCGTCCCTTGACACCCTCGGGGATGTCGAGGTCCGTGTGGATGTGCGGCGAGCTCGAGTACGTCTCGACCGGGTCGGGGATCCCGATGCCGAGCGCCTTGTCGATCAGGCCCCAGCGCGGCGTGTCGTCCCAGTCGACGAACGTGACGGCCGTGCCCTTGTTGCCCGCGCGGCCCGTACGGCCGGTGCGGTGCAGGTACGTCTTCTCGTCCTCGGGGCACTGGTAGTTGACGACGTGCGTGACGTCCTCGACGTCGATGCCGCGCGCGGCGACGTCGGTCGCGACGAGCACGTCGACCTTGCCGTGGCGGAACGCGCGCAGCGCCTGCTCGCGCGCGCCCTGGCCCAGGTCGCCGTGCAGCGCGCCGGCGGCGAAGCCGCGCTCGTTGAGCTCGTCGGCCACCTTGGCTGCCGTGCGCTTGGTGCGCGCGAACACGATCGTCAGGCCGCGGCCACGTGCCTGCAGGATGCGCGCGAGGAGCTCGACCTTGTCGAGCGCGTGCGCGCGGTACGCGACCTGCTTGATGTTCTTGACGGTCTGGCTGCCGTCGTCGTCGGGGTCCTGCGCGCGGATGTGCGTGGGCTGCGACATGTAGCGGCGGGCCATCGCGACGACCGGGCCGGGCATCGTCGCCGAGAAGAGCATGGTGTGGCGCGTCGCCGGGGTCGCCGCGAGCAGCGTCTCGACGTCGGGCAGGAAGCCCAGGTCGAGCATCTCGTCGGCCTCGTCGAGCACGACGGTGCGCACGTGCGAGAGGTCGAGGTGGCGCTGCTTGAGCATGTCGATCATGCGGCCGGGCGTCCCGACGACGACGTCGACGCCCGAGTTCAGCGCGTCGATCTGCGGCTCGTACGCGCGGCCGCCGTAGACCTGCACGACGCGCACCGCACGCCGCGCGGACGCGGTCGCGAGGTCGCCCGCGACCTGCACCGCGAGCTCACGCGTCGGCACGACGACGAGCGCCTGGGGCTTGCCCGGCGCGCGCAGCTGGTCGTAGCCCTCCTCGTCGCGCGCGACGATGCGGTTGAGCAGCGGGACACCGAAGCCGAGGGTCTTGCCGGTACCGGTCTTGGCCTGGCCGATGATGTCGTGCCCGGACAGCGCGACCGGCAGGGTCATCGCCTGGATGGGGAACGGGTGCGTGATGCCCGCGTCGGCGAGGGCCTGGACGATCTCGGGCCGGACGTCGAAGTCGGCGAACGAGGCGTCCACGGCCTGCACCGACGACGCGGTGCTGACGAGCGGGCGGGTCGAGGGGGCGGCGAGCGCCGAGGCGTGCTCGCTCGTGGGGGCGCTCTCGGGCGCGTCGAGGGTGCCGAGCTCGTCGGCGGGCAGGTGCGTGTTGGTCACGTTGGACTCTTCGGTGCAGGTGGCGGGCACGCGCGGTCCGGGTCGGGCGTCGCCGTCAGGGGACGGGTCGCGCGCGCCGGGCGCTGCGGAGGCGCCACAGGTGGCCGGCAGCCGATCGCGGATTTCGACTCGCGGACGACGCCCCGAGCGGGGCAGTGCGAGATGGTCGTGGCCGACCGGGCAACCGATGTACCCCACCAGCGTAGCCGACGAGCGTGCCGTCCCGGCCGGTGCCGCTCGTCACACGCCGCGTCGCGGCTGGCCCGTCGTGCGCGTGGGTGACGGGCGAGACACCGCCAACCAGGCCACCCGGGCGCGACCCGCTCTACGATCGACGGATGAGCAACGCCGCCGAGCCCACGCCCACCGACGCGCCGTCGACCTCGTCGCCGCAGCCGGCGACCGCGCCCCAGGCCAGCACGGCGGACGTCCTGGAGCTGCTCGGCCTCGTCGCCCAGCTCGAGCACGTGGCGTTCATGCGCCTCGCGTCGGACTGCGCGATCGCGCCCGACGCCGTGCAGGCGCTCGCCCTGTCCCGGTTCGCCGCCGCGGCCGTCGAGCGCCGCGACCGCGTGCTCGCGCGCGTCAGCGAGCTCGGTGCCGACCCGGCCGCGGTCATGGGGCAGTTCGACGACGTGCTCAGCGAGTTCGACGCCCGCACGCAGCCGAGCACGTGGTGGGAGCGGCTGCTCAAGGCGTACGTGGGCTACGGCGTGGCGGACGACTTCTGCCGGCTCGCGGCGCAGGGTCTCGACGACCGCTCGCGCACCGTGGTGCTCGAGGTCCTCGACGACGCGTCGCACGCCGAGCTCGCGGTCGCCGAGCTGGACGCAGCCGGCTCGGGGGACGGGGCGCTCTCGTCGCGGCTCGCGCTGTGGGGCCGCCGGCTCGTCGGTGAGGCGCTCGGCACGGTGCAGCGACTGCTCACGCAGCGCCCCGGCCTGGAGCGCCTCGTGCACGCGGGCTCGGTGCAGGAGCCGGATCAGTCCGACGCCGCCCAGCAGGCACAGGTGACCGGTGCGGCCACGCCCAACGCGCCCGCGAAGATCTTCGGCGAGCTCACCGCGCAGCACACGCGTCGCATGAGCCGCCTGGGCCTCACAGCCTGATCGTCCGGCCCCTCGGGGCACGAGCGGTCGTCGGCGGGAGCCCGCCCGAGGGTCCTCGGACGAGCCCCGCCGCAGCGCCCGTCAGATGGAGCCGAAGCCCACGCGCGGCTTGGTCTCGGCGCCGATCTCGACGTACGCGAGCGTCGCGGTCGGCACGACCACGCGACGGCCCTTGCTGTCCGTGAGCTCGAGCGCGGACTTGCCGGCGAGAGCGGCGGCGATCGCGGCGGACACCTCGTCGGCCGTCTGGTCGCTCTCCAGGGCGATCTCCCGCGTCACGTTCTGCACGCCGATCGTGATCTCCACGCCGTTCCTCCCGTCGTCGGCCACCGCGGCCGTACGCCGACGATCCTAGGCCGGTGCGCCGCGCGGCTCGCGCGTGTCCGCGACCAGCGAAAACCGGTGGGTTCGCCGCCTCGTCGTCGGCCCGCGTCCGCGCGTCAGCGGCGCGACGTCACTCGTCGTACTCGAGGTCGGGGCGCAGCAGGCCCTGGACGCCCGCCCACGCGAGCCGCGTCACCAGGTCGACCGCGTGCTCGGGGTCAGGTGCGTCCGGGCTGCGCAGGCGGTGCGTGGCCGCACCCTGCGCGAGCGAGATCAGCGAGACCGCGACGACCGTGCAGTCCTGCGGCGGCAGCCCCGTCACGCGCTCGAGCACCGCGGCGCACCGCTGTGCGGCCACCGACGACGCGTGCTCGACCCGCGCGCGCACGTCGTCGTCGTGCGTCACGTCGGACTCGAACAGCAGGCCCGAGGACTCGCCCGCGACCTCGACGAAGGTCATGTAGGCCCGCACGATCGCGGCGATGACCGCCTGACCGTCCCCGCGGTGCACCGGACCCTGCTCGATCGGCTGCACGGCCTCCTCGACCGCGCCCAGCAGGTCGGCACCGCACCGGTCGACGACCGCGAGGTAGAGGTCGAGCTTCGAGGGGAAGTGGCGGTACAGGACCGGCTTGCTCACGAGCGCGCGGTCCGCGATGTCGTCCATCGAGACGTGGTGGAAACCCTCGATCGAGAACAGCTCCTGCGCGATCGCGAGGACCTGAGCACGCCGCTCGCCGCCCGACATCCGCACGCTGCGCGGACGAGGCGTCGAGGCGTTCGAGTGCTCGGCCATGCGGCGCATGCTAGCCATCGAACGTTTCATCAGTGCGACGATGTCCGTATGAGCCCCGCGACCGTGCACCGATCGGGTGACCCGCGCCGCGGCGGTGGACCCACCCGGAGGTCGCGGCGCGTCGCCGCGCGCACCCGTCGTCGGGGTCTGGCCGCGCTGGTCACCGCGACGGCGCTCGTCGCCGGGGCCGGGACGGGATGGGCCGTGGCGGGCTCGTCGCGCGCGGGATCCGCAGCGGTGGCGAGCATCGCCGAGGCGACCTCGCTCGTGGTGGCCGACGACGTGCAGCGGGTGCGCTCGTCCGCGGTCGCGCGCGGCGACGGCCACCGTGACGTCCCGACCGAGCTCCCGACGCCCGTGGCGGCGCCGTCCGACCTCGACGCGTCGCTCAGCGCGGGACGCGAGCCGGTCCCGGCCGTGACGCTGCCGCCGGGGCTCACCGCCGACGACCTCGCGGCCGGGCTGCTGGGGCGCGACGTGCCCGTGAGTGCGTCGGGTGATCTCGTCGTCGTGCCGGGGTCCGCGAGCGGGCCGGGCACCGGCGCGGTCAAGCGCGTGCGGGTCGAGGTCGAGGGCGGGCTCGCGGTCGACGGCGAGCGGTTCGCGGCGTTCGTCATGGCGACGCTGAACGACCCGCGCGGCTGGGGGGCCGACGGCTCGGTGTCGTTCGACCGCACCGACTCCGACGCCGACCTGCGCGTGGTGCTCGCCTCGCCGGACCTCGTCGACGAGCTGTGCGCGCCGCTGGCGACCAACGGCAAGGTCTCGTGCGGCCGCAACGGGCACGCGGTGCTCAACCTGCTGCGCTGGGTCGAGGGGTCGCCGGCGTACGGCGACGCGCTCTCGCCGTACCGGAACTACCTCGTGAACCACGAGGTCGGGCACCTGCTCGGCCACCCGCACCAGCGGTGCCCCGGCCCGGGTCAGGTCGCACCGCTCATGCAGCAGCAGTCGTACAGCGTCACCCCGTGCACGCCGAACCCCTGGCCGCACCCCGAGAGCTAGTGCGCGGCTCGAGTGAGTGGTGCCCGTGCTGCGGTCTGGGTGAGCGGTGCCGGTGCGGTCGGTGTGGGTGGGGCGTGATGGGATGCGGGGCGTGACCACGAACGCGCCCGTGCTGCGCCGGCCCGCGTTCGCGGACGGGCCCGGCTGGGGCCCCGGCGCGTCGGTCGAGCTGGACGAGGTGCAGCGGGCCGCGGTCGCGTGGGCGCGTGACGTGGGCGCCGGCCGTGCCGGGGCGGACGACGAGCGCGCGCTCCTGGTCCTCGGCGCACCCGGCACCGGTCGGTCGACGGTCGCGCTCGAGGCCGCGGTCGCCGCGGTGCACGCGGGCCTGCGCCCCGACGAGCTCCTGGTGCTCGCGGCGACGCGACGCGGTGCGGCGGACCTGCGGGACCGGCTCGCGGCGCGCTTACCGGTCACGTCCGGCCGGCCCCTGGTCCAGACTCCCGCAGCGGCAGCGTTCGCGGTGCTCCGAGCGCGTGCGGTCTGGCTCGGGGAGCACCCACCCACGCTCGTGTCCGGCCCCGAGCAGGACCTGGTGCTCGCCGAGCTGCTCGCAGGGCACGCGGCCGGTGAGGGCGCGGCGATCGACTGGCCGCCCCGTGTGCGCGCCGAGGCACTCGGTGTGCGCGCCTTCCGCGACGAGCTGCGCGACCTGCTGATGCGGGCCGCCGAACGCGGGCTGGGGCCGGCCGAGCTCGACGCGCTCGGCCGCGAGCACGGCCGGCCGCAGTGGTCGGCGGCCGCGCAGGTCTACACCGAGTACCTCGACGTGCTCGACCTGCGTGCGGGCACGCCCGATGCGGGGACGCGTCTCGACCCCGCGGTCGTCGTGGCCGAGGCGGCGCGCGTGCTCGCGTCGTGGGAGCGGGACGTCCCGGGTGCGCGCGCGCCGGGCTGGCGGCTGGTCGTCGTGGACGACCACCAGGAGAGCACCTCGGCCACCGCGGCGTTCCTGTCGGTCCTGGCGGACCGCGGCGCACGCCTGCTCCTGACGGCGGACCCGGACACCGCCGTGCAGACGTTCCGCGGCGCCGAGCCGTCGCTCGTCGCACGGTCCACGTCGCCGCGCGGGCCGGGCGTGGGCGAGCTGGGCGCGCGACGGCTCGTCCTGCCGGTCGCGTGGCGGCACGCCGGCGCGCTGCGCACAGTCGTCGAGCGCGTCGCCGACCGGATCGGCACGGTCGGCGTCGCCGCGCACCGCAGGCCGGCTCCCGGCCGACCCACGGATCCGGCATTGCCCGAGGCCGTGCGGGTCGCGATCCTGCCGAGCGGTGCGCAGGAGGCCGCGTTCGTGGCGCGCGAGCTGCGGCGTGCGCACCTGCACGACGGGGTCGCGTGGGAGCGGATGGCCGTGATCGCACGCTCGGGTGCGCAGGTGACCGCGCTGCGGCGCGCGCTCGCCGGCGCCGCCGTCCCGGTCACCGTCCTCGGCAGCGACGTGCCCCTGCGCGACGAGCCGGCGGTACGGCCCCTGCTGGACGCGATGGCCGTGGCGTGCGGGACGGCCGAGCTCGACGCGGTGCTCGCGGCCCGGCTCGCGTGCTCGCCCTTGGGCGCGCTCGATCCCGTCGGCCTGCGCCGCGCACGGCGCGCGCTGCGGGCCGAGGAGCTCGCGGGCGGCGGTGGTCGCACGAGCGACGCGTTGCTCGTCGAGGTGCTCGACGAACCCGGGCG
>NZ_LFKW01000060.1:0-17572 GCF_001040865.1 Cellulomonas sp. A375-1
CCGAACCGTGGGGCAGGTCAGAGTGTCAACCAGCCCTGCAGCAGTCCCGTAGGCCCGTCGGCGGCAGGATGGGAAGTGCGACCTACACATCCGCGCCGAGAGAGACCTACCCCTCATGAGCCACGCTAACGCCCCGTTGACCCCTGCCGGCCGTCTTCGCCTGGTCCGGCGGTGTCAGTCCCGTCCGATCGCGCATGTCGCCGCGGAGGCCGGGATCGGCCGGCAGTGCCTGAGCAAGTGGAAGGCCCGCTACGACCAGCTCGGCGAGGTCGGACTGCTCGACCGCTCCAGCGCTCCGTTGTGGCGCCTGGACATGACCAAGGTCTGAACCGCGGCGCACGGGTGGGTCTCCCTGCACGTCGCAGTCGACCGCTGCATGAGGGCGGCCGCCGGCTGGGCCATGGACTTGCGCACACGCGATGACGAGGCCATCGCGTGCGGGAAAGCTGCGGTCCTGTCTCGGGTCGTGGCGCCGGCCGGTTGACGCTCGGGACCGACAACGGCAGCCAGTTCGCCGGGACGCACCGCTTGCGCCTGTCCGCCCGCGGGGACAACCACCGCCGCGGCGGCTACCGCGACCCCGAGTCCCAGGCCTTCATCGAGTCCTCGTTCGGCCAGTGCAACAAGCGGTGCGCCCGGCGCACCGAGTGGGAGTCCGTCAGGCCGCCCGCGCCGAGATCACCGACTCCATCGAGGCCTAACATCGCCGGCCCCACTCCGGGCTGGCCTATCGCGAGGTCGCCCGCACCTGGGCCGGCCCCGAACCCCTACACACCACAGCGACCTGACCCGTCAACGCGGGCGGGGTCCACGTCACCAGTCACCCGGTTAACCAGCCTCCCGGGTCAGTACGTACACCTAGCCCCGACGTCGTGTACTTTCCGAGTGAGTGGGCCAATCACCCTGTGTAGAGGAGGTGCCCGAGTGAGCGCAGAGCAAGTCCTCCAGGCTCGCAAGTACTTCTCCGACACCTACATCTGGCCCGCGCAGCCAGCCGGCATCCGGCCCGAGATATGGCTCAGGAATTTCGAGCCGGCGGAACAGGAGCATGCGATCGCGCTTCTGAAGGCCTTCGTCTATTTCAACAAGCAATTCTCAGAGCAACTATTGAAGTCATCCGTCAAAGCGGTGGCAAAGACATTGAGTGCGCCCGGCGATTCGTATGCTCTCCAGAAAGAAATGTGGCGCCGGTATCGGCAGAACTTCGTCTTGACTTACCCCACAGGTGAGGATCCGAATCCGACCGATTCCGGGCAGATGTACTCCCGATGGTCGCGGCAGCTCCTGGGAATCGACGAGGATCAAATACTAGAACCTTCTGCGGCGCTCGAACGCGCTTTGCGATGGGGCGCCGATGTTCTCTTCGTCGACGACTTCGCGGGTTCTGGGCAGCAGTTCATCGACACCTGGAAGCGCGAAGTCAGCATCGGCACAGAGACCGCTTCATTCGCTTCGCTCGCGGGTAGAGGTTATACAGGACGTCTCCACTATTGTCCGTCGATCTGCACCACTTATGCCCTTGGGCGCATTCAACCCGTTGCACCAAACGTCCGCGTATGTGCGTCCCACTATCTTCCACCAGAGGCATCATTGGTGCACCCCCGGTCGCTATACATTGAACCCCGGTTGGCCTCGGATATGTCGGACCTACTGATCGAGGTGACCCGTCGCTCGGGACTGCGCTTCTGTGCCGTTGGCCCGCACGGCTTCCACAACCTCGGCCTCGGCGTCGCATTCGAACACTCCGTGCCGGATGCCACTCTCCCGGTGTTCTGGCACTCGTCCGATGACTGGAAGCCATTGAGAAGGCGGCGCTGACTATGGCGGAATCTGAGACCGCGATCACTCACCTGCATGCCGTATTCGGGGGCGTTCGCGCAGAGTACTTCAGGGAAGAACTGTTTGAGCTGTTCACAGCGCCCTCATATTGGCCGGAACTGCGCACTCCTCGGCCTTGCTTCCTTATTGGAGGTCGCGGAACAGGCAAGACTACGGTTCTTCGTGGGCTGTCTTATCAGGGGCAACGGGTCCTGGAAGGCGATAACCCGGCCGACTGGAGCCACGTCGGACTCTACTGGCGGGTCGACACAAACGTTGCGTCGGCATTTCAGGGTGGCACAGTCGACGAGGACCGATGGATGCGCATTTTCGGCCACTACGTCAATCTTCGCCTAGCAACAGCGATCGTGGAGTTCCTAGAGTGGGCGCCAAAGAACACTGCCTTGAGCGAAACTGACCTGCAGATTGACTTCGCGGATGTGTGCACTTCGCTGTCGATGCCCGCCGTCGAGAGCGTATCCGAGTTCAGTCGGTCCTTGAAGAGGGCCCTCCTTGAGTTCGAGACCGCGGTCAACAACATCGACGACGGAAGGGTCCCAACCCTCTCGGTGCAAGGGCGACCACTTCAGCAACTCCTCGAGGCGATTGACGCAGCCGGTCCGCTCAGGAACAAGACCTACTACTTTCTCATTGATGAGTTTGAGACCCTCTCCGACTATCAACAACGCTGCGTAAACACGCTCATTAAGCACTCTGGCGACTCCAACTACACGTTCAAGATCGGTGTTAAGGAAACGGGGCATCGCGAGAGGGCAACCACCAACCTCAGGGAGACCCTGGTGGAACCGGCGGACTTCGCCACCATCGACATACGCGCCTCACTCAAGGACAGAGACTTCGCTACATTCGCAGAGAGAGTGTGCGCGCAACGGCTAGCGCGGATTCCCGAGACCGGCGACCTCGAAATTGCTGCGATCCTCCCCAGCATTTCTATCGAAGAAGAGACGCGGCTTCTCGGCGGAGAGCTCAGGGCCGAGCGGTTGCGGACTCGACTGACGGGGGGATCGCTTGAGAGTTTCGAATCATTCACCCTACTCCAACAAGTGTTCGCCGGGTACTGGGCTGAGAGTCGCGACGAGCCTCTAGACGAGACGGTTCGTGAGTTTGCGGGGAATCCTCGCCTATGGCGGGACCGCGTGAATAATCATGGCTACGCCATGCTATTCACGTTGCGCCGCGGGGTCCCAGGAAGAAAGAAGTACTACGCCGGTTTTGAAACGTTCGTGACGCTGGCCGACGGGAACATCCGCTACTTGGTCCAGCTGGTGGGCGAGGCACTGCAAGCTAACCTCGCTAAGGGCAAGGCGCTCGATGCGCCTGTCGATGCGTCAACGCAGACCGAGGCAGCGCAGGAAGTTGGTCTGCGGGCGCTAAAGAACATGCCAGGGGCATCGACCGAGGGCGCCCAGATGACGAAGCTCATCCTGTCCCTCGGTCGAGTGTTCGGGGTGATGGCTAGCCACCCGGAGGGGCACGCGCCCGAGGTCAACCAGTTCCGGGTCGAGAAGGGCGACGATGAGTGGACACTGCGCCTTTTGAATTCTGGCGTAATGCAACTGGCTCTGAGTCGTTTTCCCGGCGACAAGCGGGCAGGTTACTCGGGTGAGACCCGCGAGTGGAACTATCAGTTGCACCCGATCTTTGCACCCTATTTCGTATATAGCCACCGACGGAAGCGCCGCCTAACGTTGAGCGCATCGTTGCTCAGGAAATTGGTCGAGGAGCCAAACAAGGGCATCGAGGCGCTATTGGGTAAGACTGATCGCAGCGCCGATTCGGAGCTTCCTGAGCAGTTGACCCTCTTTGGAGGCTTCTATGGCTCTGCTAGATGAGCCGTTGTTTACGTTCGAGTACGCGCAGGGCGATTTCATGCCGGAAGCCGGCGCCGTGTACTTCCACGGTTCTGTTGACGAGGAGCGCGCGGTACTCGACGGCGACTGGGAGCGCGCCGCCTTGGGTGCGGGAGTCATTCTCGCGTCAGTGGTCGACGAAACCGCCGATTCCGTGCAGGTCCGACTCGGCGATCCCAGATCAACAGGTGCGTTTTCGCTTCGTTCCGAGCAGTCTATTCGGGACCTTCTGGCGTCAATGCCGGACAGGATCTACATTGACGTTACGGCGCTCGCGCATCCGACATGGGCGGTATTGCTTCGCGAGTGTATTGCGCTTGGCAAGGCACATTCGATTGTCTATACGGAGCCGGCCTCCTACAAGCTGGACGATAGCCCCGCCCAGGGTATGGTGTATGACCTCTCCGAAAGGATCGCGGGCATTGCTCCGCTCCCGGGGTTCGCGCGCTTCGGTGCGCCAAGCTCGGAGGAGGGGAATCTTGTAGCACTGCTAGGATTCGAAGGCGCGCGGTTCGCGTATGTGATGAAGACGCTCGAGGTGGGACTAGAGAACGTGGTGCCTATCGTCGGCGTTCCCGGATTTGTCCTACATCATCCGTTCGAGTCGATCGACGGTAATGCTGAGTCGCTTCGGCAGGACTTCTTGCATAGCCGACTGCGCCTAGCAAAGGCAAATTGTCCCTTCGACGCCTTCCACGAGATCTATCGGATCTTCCGGGACGGCGATTGGAGTTATGGGCGGGTTGCTCCAATTGGAACGAAGCCTCACGGTGTAGGGGCGGTTTTGTTCGCGCTCTCCCGGCCCAACTCAACTGAGCTCATTTACGACCACCCTGTCCGCAAGGCCAAGCGCAGCCTTGGCAAAGGCCGTGTTTGCCTCTACGACACTGCGGCGTTCTGTGAGTCTGACCTTTACCATGGTCGTGGCGAGTATGCCGGCTACTGATAATGATTGATCAGCATTACACGCCGCAATGGCTGGCCGAACTAATGGCCAGTCAGGTGCCGTCGGATGCGTCTATTGTCGCTGACTTTTGTGCTGGCGAAGGGGCGCTCCTCGAGGCGGCAGAGTCTTGGCTGCCTGGTGTGAGGATCGCAGGAACCGATCTCGACGGTCGCAATGTGCGCGTGCTCCGGGATAGGCACAGGACCTGGCGCGTGGGTAAGTTGGATCTCCTCTCTATGCACTCCCGTCGTTCCAGCACGATTTTTCGGGCCGAGTTCTATGATGCGGTCCTGCTCAATCCGCCGTTCAGCTACCGCGGCGGTGCGGGGCGGATGGTCCCTGACGGCGAGGGCGGATCGCGGCGCGTCTCGCCGAGTGTCGCGTTCCTTGATGCCGCGATCCCTTCTATCAAGCCTGATGGCGTGGTGATCGCGCTTCTGCCGTTGAACGCCCTAGAGAGCGATCGGGATCGATGGTGGCATCAAAGAGTTGACGCACCGGCGATCGAGGTGATCGACGTACTTGAGCCGCGGAAGTTCCCGGGCGTTGTGGCGCGGATGGCTGTTGTTCGCGTGAGTAGGCGCGTTGTGGCTACACCCGTTGCCACGGCGGGAACTGCGAGGGAACTCACGGAGAAGTCTACGGCCGTGGCTCGGTCAGTCGACGTGGAGATAGTCCGCGGACGGGTTCCAGTCCACGTCGCGAGGACCTGGGTCTCGGGTGAGTCGAGGTTCATCCACACACCGGACCTACGGCGAGGCGTGGTGCTTCCGCAGGCAGTCGTGGGTCCGGCGCATTTGTCGAGCCGCGGGCCGTTAGTGCTGCTCCCGCGAGTAGGCCGCGTTACGCCGGAGAAGGTTGCCTGCTGGGATGGCGGTGAGTCGCTCATCTTGAGCGATTGTGTTTTCGGTCTTCGTCCCCTCCGGAGCGGCTTGGAGTTGGCCTCGCTGCGGGAAGCAATCGTGAGTGATTCGGTCAGCCTCGCGGCCGCCTACCAGGGTTCGTGTGCGCCGTACCTGACGATCGCCCGGCTGAACGCGATCCTGGAAGAGGTCGGACTGGTCGGCTCTCACGTCCCGGCCTCGCCGTAGGTGCCGGGTGGGCCACATCTCTGAGTTCGGCGTGGGGCGTGCACGGGGACGGACGTGCTTAGGTTTCAAGCGGGGGTGGTCAGCATGTGGTCAGCAGGCGAGCCGAGCGGTCGTCATCCGGGGAACTATTCGTACGTATTTCTGCAGTTCAGCGCGGTGGCGAGCGTTCCGGATCGAGTTCCTAGAGGGGGTGTCGACTGTTTGAGTCCGCCAAGGCGTACAGAGTGTTGATCCAGATCGCGCACTCTCAGTCAAGGCCCCGGTCCGTACCGCTGCGACGGGAGATCTGCTGCGCGTACTGGTCGAGCACGTTCAGGATCCCTGAGTGCTGCCAGATGCGGTTGCGCTTCATCCCCGTGTGTTCGGTCAGGACTCCGGCGTCGGTGAGTTGCGCCAGCGCGCGCTGCGCGGCGACCTCGTTCGTCCCGAGGCGGTCGACCAGCAGTCGCGCGTTGACCACCGGGTTCGAGACGAGCAGGGGAACGACCCGCCAGGCGGAGGCCTGCGACCGCAGCCGTCGAGCCGTCAGGGCCTCGCGGGCCGCGTCGACCTGAGCGGCCAGGTCGTCGACGAGTCTCTCGCCGGTGAAGGCGGCGTACCGGCTCGCGCGCGTGAACTGCTCGACGATGGGCCGAGCGTCACCGCGGCGGTACGCGCCGAGCGCCGAGAAGTACGCCTCGGTGTCGGTCAGGAGCCCAGCTGATACGGGCGCCGTCGTGCGGGTCATGACGCCCTTGCCGCGCAGGATCGCGTGGACCAGCGCCCGACCCGTGCGGCCGTTGCCGTCCGCGAACGGGTGGATGGTCTCGAACTGCGCGTGGGCGATGGCGGCTTGGACGATGACGGGCACGTCGTCGCGAGCCAGGTAGCGGACCAGGTCGTCCATCGCCTGGGGCACCTGCTCGGCCTGGGGCGCGACGTGCGACGCGCCCCGCGGGCTGATCCTGCTCCGACCGACCCAGACCAGCTCGTCGCGGTACTTGCCTGCGTGGTCTTCCCAACCCCGTTGCCGGCCCAGCAGCCGGGCGTGCATCGCGAGGATGGCGCTCTCGTCGAGGCGGTCGGCGAGAGCGAGCGCGGCCTCCATCGTGCGGACGTTGGCAACGACGATCTTCGCGTTCTCGCTGCCGGCCTGGTCGATCTCGGCCAGGGCGAGCTGGCGGGCGCCGACCGTGAGGTTCTCGATCTGCGACGACGAGGCCGACTCGGTGCGCAGCAGGATCGACGACATCGGGCCGAGCGTCGGGCTCTCGGCGCCGAGCTTCGTGCTCGCGTACAGGTCGAACCGTGCGAGCGCCGCGGTCGCCTCGTCGACGTCGGCCCCCAGGTCCGAGGGGATCGTCACGGCGTGGTCGGCGATCCGCGCGGGCACGCTCGACTCGTACGGGCCCGAGGCGCTCGAGAGCTGGGCGCGCGAGCTCATGCCGTCGGTCTGCGCGAGCCAGGTGTGCGACTCCTGCGCCATCGCGGGAACCGCGAGGGGCTCAGCTTCCGTTGCCACATCCCCACTGTACTTACAGTTTTAGCAAAAGTGTTAGTAAGGACGGTCGCTCTCTCACGTCAGGCTCAGGGCTCGCCGCTCGCTCGAGCTCTGGAGCCCGAACGGGTGGCTCGAACAACGGCACGCCAATCCGACGGGAGGACCTGCGACTCTTCATGGATGGCACTCTTCCGACGCTCGCCAAAGCCCGCAGCGGCGACGCCACCGGCGGCTGACGACCTCGCGACTCTGCTGCTGGAGGGCGAGGACATGCTCGACCGACTGGCGGCGGCACATAGAGATCGGTGGGGCGCCGGATCGGCTGACTCATGGGCGGTCGACCTGAGCGCAGGCACCATCGCGTGGACGTTCGCCGACAAGCGCGTCGTCGCACCCGTGCAGATCCTGGGCAGCTACGTCCAGTCATCGGGCTCGTGGCGGTGGGCCTGGTCGAACGAGGGGATCCCCGTGCGGGTCCGGGCGGACGCGGACCGGCTCCGTTCGTGGGGCGAGGCCGGCGGTCATGCGGCATTCACGGCAGCGGAGCTCCAGGTGGACGAGCAGACCGCGATGACCTTGGCGGCGATCGCTGTCCGGGTCACGAGAGCGACCGGGTTCTACCGGGGTGATCACGGGGCGATCCCCTACATGACGTTCGGGGCAGTGACCATTGAGCCCAACGATGGTGCGCCGTCCACCTTCACCGTCAGCATCCCCGCGTAGGGGGCTCGCCGGGCAGTTACCAGCGTGCGGCGGAGGAGCTGTTGGCCTTGCTCGACGACGACGAGCTGGTCACGCTGGCCCAGATGCTGTGGAAGCTCAGTGCCGGACCTGCGGCCACCGCCGGGGGGCGGGTGACGCGGATTCAGAGCGCCAAGTCACTCGACGGGTGCGATGCGAGGGAGGGAATGTGCGGCTGACGTCGTCTGACGGCGCGTGGGTCGAACTGCGCCCGGTGCGGTACCAGTCCGGACGGGGGAGGCCGCAGGCGGACGGCGGTTTCGACTTCGACGGCAACTGGGTGGTGATCGACGGCCACGTGCGCACCGCGGAAGGGGTCGAGTACTCGTTCCGTGACCCGTGCCTGCTCACCGATGACCTGCGGGAGATCTCGGGGTGGCTGAAGGCGGTCGCCGATCGTCGCGTGCCACCGACTCCATGGCCCGCGGACGAGGCGTCACTGTTGGCATTCACCGAGCCGAACATCGCCTTCAGCGTCCACGCCGACGTGGGGCGCGACATCCGGCTCAGAGTCCACCTCTCGCTTGAAGCCGGCCCACCATCGCGGGGATCGGACCGGCCCGGGCTCTATGAGTACTTCGTCGATCTCAGCCTGACGCCCGACTGCCTCGGCACAGCCGCGGAGGCGTGGGACATGGAGATCGCCGCATTTCCGCGACGGTAGCTGAGGCGACCGAAGCGTCGACTCGGGGTTGGCGCTGGAAGCTGGGCAGGCGGGCGAGGTGTTGCACCAACTCGGGCTCGGCACAGGAGCTGGGAGGTGAACGCGGGGCGGCGCTGCAGGCTGGTGGGTGAAACGCCCGTGAGCGTTGGGGCTCGTCGTGCGCGGCGGCGGTACGCTGCGCGTGGTGTGGTGATCGGGCAGGGCGATGAGTCCGCCCAGCGGTGATCCACCGAGGTGCGCCAGGTGGCGTGTCTCTCTCGGCATGAGCGCGGCCCTGTGGGCGGCGCAGGCTGGCTGCCGCGCTGTGACCCGGCGCCCGTTTCTGGGGCGCCCCGGCACACGTGGCCTTCGTCAGTGGGCTGACACGGCGTCGACCCGGTCTCGGGCGACTGCGGCACGGCGTGCCGCACCGCGGTTGCGGTGTGGCCGCTCGAAGGAGGAGATGTGGCACGTCCCAGCGGGCAGCGCGGGTCCGGTCGTGCGCGCACGGACTCCGGTGGGCAGCGTCGTCGTGCCCCCTCGCGTCCCGCTGAGAAGGAGCTGATCCCGGTCCTCGCCGAGGTCGCCCGTGACGTGGACCGGGCGGTGCAGAAGCCCCCGACGCGCCCCGTGGTCCGCACGAAGTTCCAGGTCGTGGCGTTGCTGGTGCGCGAGGAGCGCGCGCGGGTCATGGCGGACACGGAGATGGGCGGTGCGCGGCGCACCGAGCAGCTGAAGCGGCTCGACGGGGTCGCGACGATGCTCGCGAAGACCGCGGCCCGGGACACGTCCCTGCTGGCGCTGCTCGCCGACGACGCCCGCGTCACCGACGCGGCGCGTGCGTTCAAGGCCACGGTGATGCGCGCGGGCGGGATGGAGCCGCCCGACGAGCCGGAGCCCACCCCGCCGCCCGCACCGACGCCCACCGCCAACAACCAGGTGGTGCCGCGCTCGGTGATCTCGCGACAGCTCGCGAACCCGTTCCTGGCGCCGGACTTCGAGGCCGCGGCCGAGCGATCCGCGGCGCGGGCAAGGCGGCTGGCCGGGTGGGAGCTGCTCGAGCCGCTGTTCCGGTCCTTCGAGTACGCCGCGACGGGTCAGCCCGCGTGCATGGCGCTGCCCGAGCCGCGGCCGGTGCCGCTGCCCGCGGGGCGTGAGCTGATGCCGCACCAGGCGCAGGTGGTCGCCGCCACGTCGCGGGGGCACCGCACGTTCCTGCTCGCCGACGAGCCCGGGCTCGGCAAGACGGCCCAGGCCCTCCTGGCGGCGCAGGCCGCGGACGCGTATCCGCTGCTCGTCGTCGTCCCCAACGTGGTGAAGACCAACTGGGCGCACGAGGTCTCGCTGTGGACGCCGTTCCGCCGGGCCACCGTAGTCCACGGCGACGGTGAGCAGGTCGACGCGTTCGCCGACGTCGTGATCGTGAACTACGAGATCCTCGACCGGCACGTGGGCTGGCTCGGGGACTTCGGGTTCCGCGGGATGGTCGTCGACGAGGCGCACTTCATCAAGAACAAGTCCTCGCAGCGCTCCCAGCACGTGCTGAACCTGTCCGAGCGGATCCGCACCCGCACGGCCCGGCCGCTGCTGATGGCCCTCACCGGCACGCCGCTGATCAACGACATCGAGGACTTCCGGGCGATCTGGCAGTTCCTCGGCTGGATCGACGACGCGAAGCCGCTCGGCAAGCTCATGACCGCGCTCGAGGAGACCGGCCTGACGCCCGCGGACCCCGGCTTCTACGCCGCCGCGCGCGCCAGCGTGATCGACATGGGCATCGTGCGACGCCGCAAGGCGGACGTGGTGGCGGACATCCCCGCCCGCCGGGTCGCGGACCTGCCGGTCGAGCTCGACGGCGCCGTCGGCCGGTCCATCCGCGCCGCCGAGGAGGCGCTCACCAACCGGCTCGTCCAGCGCTACCGGGCGGCGATCGAGAACCGCGGCGACGGCGCGATCGTGGGCGGGATGATCGACCACGACCTCGTCCGACGAGTGGCGGCCGGCGAGCTCAAGGACTCCAGCTCGAAGGCCAGCGGCGAGAACGTGTTCACGATGGTCCGCCGGATCGGGCAGGCCAAGGCCGGGCTGGCCGCGGACTACGCCGCGCAGCTCGCGCGCAACGTCGGCAAGGTCGTGTTCTTCGCCAAGCACGTCGACGTCATGGACCTGGCCGAGCAGACGTTCGCCGACCGCGGCATCCGCTACGCCTCGATCCGCGGCGAGCAGACGACGAAGGCCCGCGAGAAGGCGATCACCGCGTTCACCGAGGACCCCGAGGTCGAGATCGTCGTGTGCTCGCTCCTGGCCGCCGGTGTGGGGCTGAACCTGCAGGTCGCGTCCAACCTGGTGCTCGCCGAGCTGTCCTGGACCGACGCCGAGCAGACGCAGGCGATCGACCGCATCCACCGCATCGGCCAGTCCGAGCCGGTCACCGCGTGGCGCATCATCGCCGCGCAGACCATCGACGCCAAGATCGCCGAGCTCATCGACAGCAAGTCGGCCCTCGCGGCCCGGGCGCTGGACGGCGCCGACGACGAGGACGCGTCGTCGTCCACGGACGTCCAGCTCGAGACGCTCGTCAGCCTGCTCACCGACGCCCTCACCACCGACACGGTGATCTGACCCGCGCACGCTCGATCTCATCCTGCGGCGGGCAGGGGGCTCGCGGGTCGCGGGTGCTGCCAGAGTGAGGCATGCCGCGTGCGGGAGTCGTCGAGTTCCGACTGTGGCCGCCGGTCGCGATCGGGGCGCCGCTGCTCGTCGGCTGGCTCGTGACCGCCGTCGCGGGTGACCCGGTGACGCTCGGCGGCTGGCGGGTTCCCGTCGGCTGGGCGCTGGTCGTGGCGTTCGCGGCGTGGAACGGCTGGGCGTTGTGGCTGTTCCGTCGCCACCGCACGGGCCTCCTGCCCGGCCAGGAGACGCGCGCGATGCTCGAGGACGGCCCGTTCGGCGTCTCCCGCAACCCGCTGTACGTCGGCCTGCTCGGCCTCTACGTCGGCCTGGCGCTGCTGGTCCCGACGTTCTGGGGACTCGCCCTGTTCCCGGCTGCGGTGCTGCTGGTCCTGTGGGGCGCGATCCTCCCGGAGGAGCGGTTCCTGCACGAGGCCTTCGGCCCGCCGTACGACGACTACCGCCGCCGGGTGCCCCGCTGGCTGGGACCCCGCCGACGCTGACGACCGGGTGAGGCTCGGGCGTCGGCCGCGTCAGAGCGCGTTCGTGACGCGGAGCATGTGCGCGTCGACCGCCGGGAGCAGCCGTCGACGTAGCTCGTTGGCGGCGCCGTCCTCGTCGTCGACGCCCGACAGCGCGCCCCGGATCGCACCCGGGATGGAGTCCGCGAACCAGGCCGCCCGGTCGATCACGTCCTGCGCACTCAACCCGATCTCGTCGGCGAACCGCGTCCATTCTTCGCGGCCGATCCGGTTGATGCGGAACTCGCCTCCGACGCTCATCGACAGGACCCTGTCCGCAGGGCTGTCGTAGGCCAGACCGGTGGCCACGTCGTACAACGGCGCGAGCTCGACCTGCCCGCCCGCGAGCAGGAGTGCGTAGTTGCGGGCGTGGGCGTCTGGGGCGGCGACCACCGTGTTGAAGATGACCGCGTCCACGAACCGCTGCGCGTTGCGCTCCGCCTGGGTCCTGTTCCACGCGCTCTCGCGCAGCAGGTGAAGGATCTCGCGGACACCGGGTCCGCCGTACTCCTCGTACTTCTGCGAACGCCCGAGCGCCTGGCACACGTCCTCCTGGTGGACGCGTGTGAGGCCTGCGGCGTCGCGACGCCGGTCGAACCGCGTGACGATGACGGCGGGTTCAGTCTTGAACTCGACGTAGTCGGTGTCGGCTACGTCGAGCCCACACGCGGCGGCCGCACGCATCGTCACGTGCTCGACGAGCGCCTGGTACGCGAGCTGGCGGATCCCCGGTTTGAGGATGTGGCTGGTCGCCTCCGCACCCTTGGCCTCGAACCATCGTCCGCCCTCCCTGCGGAGGGCGAGCTTGTTCTGGGCTCCGCCGAGCGACCAGTGCTCGCCCGGCATCGTCCAGGAGGTTTCCTCGCTCATGCGGAGGGCGGCGAGGCGCTGCGCGATGTCGCCGTCGGCGACGGGCACGAGCTCACCCGCCCTGTCGATCGTCGCGTCGACGTCGTCGGGGAGGCAGAACTGCACGGCTCCCGCGCAGTCCTTGCCGATGGCTTCCAGCATCGCCAGGACATCGTCGGGATCGGCCCCCGTGTGGCGGGCGATCGCGGCCATGGTGGCGTTGCTCTCAGGCAGAAGCGCTCTGACGAAGGTCAGCACCGCGTCGCCGGCGTGCGACCGGCTGTCGGTCGGCAGCGAGAGCGACAGCGGTGTACGGCCGAGCTCGCGCGCGTCTTCCGTGTAGGTGAGTCGGATCGCTCCGGCACGGGTGCGCTCGACGTGGCCGACGAGCCGACGCTCCAGGATGACGGCGAGCGTCGGGCTCATTCCTGCTCCCCGAGGTCGTCGCGGATCATGAGGGAGGCATCGAGGGCGTCGAGCACGCGCAGCAGTCTGGCCAGCTCGAGTCCAGGCCGATCGCCGCGCTCGACGTCGATGAGCCATGCTCGCGAGACGTCCGCTGCCTCGGCGAGCTGGGCCTGCGTGAGGCCGCGGTCGTTGCGCAGTCGACGCACGGCCGAGCCCAGCCGTGTGAGTGAGCGGGCGGGGAGGGTGCGCTCCATACGTGTCACAGTACCGTGACGCTGCAGCAATGTCACGGTTGCATGACATTGCTGCAGCGTCATAAGTATGTGACACCGCAGGAGCGGGGGGCCTACGACGAGCGGGCGGCCAGGTTCTGCAGGAGGAGGGCCTGGGCGACGACGAGGTGCTCGATCTCGGACGGGTCGACGCTCTCGTCGCTCGCGTGGATGCGGGACTTCGCGACGTCCTCGGGCCCCCACAGGATGAACTCGGCACCTGGCGAGGCGGTCTGCAGCGTGCGCAGCAGCGGGATGGACGCGCCGGACCCGGCCTCGCCGACGGGCTTGCCGTACGCCTGCTCGAGCGCGTCGCGCGCCGCGGCGTAGGCGGGTCCGTCGGTCGGGCACGTGAACGGGGGAGCGGCCTTGGTGCGGCGGACCTCGACCTGCGCGCCCCACGGCGCGTGCGTCTCGAGGTGGGCGACGAGCGCGTCGAGCTCGGCCTCCGGGTCGGAGCCGGGGACGATCCGCATGGACAGCTTGGCGCGCGCCTCGGGGATCAGGACGTTCGACGAGCCCGCGACGCTGGTCATGTCGACGCCGATCGCGGAGACCGACGGGTTGCCGTAGAGCCGTTGGCCGATCGTCCCGGTGCCCATGAGCGTGACGCCCTCGACCACGTCCGCGCCCGCGCGGAACTGGTCCTCGGTGAGGTCCTCGCCGATCCACGGCACGCGCGAGACCCCCTCGACGGCGACGTCGCCAGCGTCGTCGTGCAGGGTCGCGAGCAGGCGCGCGAGCGCGATCATAGCGTCGGGCGTGGGTCCGCCGTAGACGCCCGAGTGCAGCGGGTGCTGGAGCGTGGTGACGGTGACCTCGCAGGCCACGTCGCCGCGCAGCGCGGTGCTGAGCGCGGGCTGGCCGACCTCGAGGTTGCCCATGTCGCACACGACGAACGCGTCGCACGCGAACAGCTCGGGGTGCGCCTCGACGAAGGCCTCGAGGTTGCTCTCGGTCTCCTCCATGCCCTCGAGCACGAGCTTGACCGTGCACGGCGGGTGGCCGTCGAACACCTGGAGCGTGCCGAGGTGCGCGACCAGCCCCGACTTGTCGTCGGCCGCACCACGGCCGTAGATGCGCCCGTCGTCCTTGCGGGTCGCGGTCCACGGGTCGCTGGTCCAGCCCTGCTCGGGCGGCGCGGGCTGCACGTCGTAGTGCGCGTAGAGGAGCACCACGGGTGACCCGGGCGGGCCGGGCAGCTCGGCGTAGATCGGCGGGTAGCCGCTCGGGACCTCCATGAAGCGTGCGTCGGTGAAGCCGACCTCGCGGAACAGCTCGAGCGTGCGGTCGGCCATCCGGTGCACCGGCTCGGGCGGGTAGCCCGGGAACGCGACGGACGGGATGGCGACGAGCTCGGCGAGCCGGTCCAGCAGCGACGGCATCAGCGCGGCCGCCCGGGCGGCGACCTCCTCGGTCTGCATGAGGTGCTCCTCCTAGTAGAAGATCGCGCCGATCGCGGCGCCGACGAGAACGCTCGTCACGGTCATGACGACCATGGGCAGGAAGAAGCTGTGGTCGAGCAGCTTGGTGCCGAGCTTCGTCGTGCCGGTCAGGTCGAAGTTCGCGGCGGCGATCTGCGTGCCGTTGGCCGGCAGCGTGTAGACGCCGTTCAGCGCGCCCGCCCACATGCCGGTGACGAGCCCGGGGGACAGGCCCGCCGCGAGACCGATCGGCACGATGGTCCGCGTGGCCGTCGACTGGCTCGTCGTGAGCGCGGCCACCAGGAACACGGCGAGCGCGAAGATCACCACGTAGTCGTTCACCCAGCCGCCGATCGTCTCGACGATCACGTCCTGGTGGGCGGTGATGAACGTGGCCGTGAGCCACGCGATGCCGAACAGGGCGATCGCGGCGACCATGCCCGCCTTGAACACCGACATCTCGGGGACGTCGCCGACCTTGGGCCTGCCGAGGAACAGGATCGCGACGCCCACCGCGAACATGACGATGATGATCGTCGTCGTCATGTCGATCGGGACGCTGCCCTCGCCCTCCACCTCGAACGCGGGCCGCAGGTCGGGGAACAGGCCCAGCACGACGATCACGACGACGCCCGCCAGGAACGCGAGCGCGGAGTTGCGCCCGCGCGTCGTGGACCCGGGCAGCGACCCGGCCGAGGCGGCCGATCCGGCCGCGCCGGCCGAGGTGCCCGCGTCGCCGGATGCCGGCGTCGCACTCGTCGCCGGCGCCGCCGACGCCGCGACGAGCTCGGCACGCGACGGCAGGAGCCCCGCCTCGATGCGCGCCTGGACCTCGGGGTCGTCGTCCAGCTCCTTGCCGACCCGGTTCATGACGAGCGCCGTCACGACGATGCCCACCACGCACGCCGGGAACGTCACGGACAGGATCTGCGGCAGGCTGAACCCGAACGGCTCGACGTCGGTCAACGTGAGCATCGCGGCCATCGCCGCCGACACCGGGGACGCCGCGAGCGCCATGCCGGACTGCACGACCGTCACCGTCAGCGGTCGCGACGGCCGGATCCCGTTGCGGTAGGACACGTCGTAGATCACGGGCAGCAGCGGGTACAGGATGTTGCTCGTCCCGGACCCGACCGAGAACAGGAACGCCGTCAGCGGTGCGATCAGCGTGATCTGCTTCGGGTGGTTCTCGATGACCCGCGCGGCGACGCCGACCATCCAGTCGACCCCGCCCGCCGCCTGCATCATCGACGCCGCGGTCACCACGGCCAGGATGATGAGCATCGCAGCGCCCGGCGGCTCACCCGGCGCCTCCTGGAAGACGAACACCAGGATCCCGACGCCCAGACCGCCCCACAGGCCGACCCCGACGCCACCGGCCCGCGTGCCCATCACGATGCACCCGAGCACCACCAACGCCTCGAGAACGAAGACCACGTCCACGCCGCTCCTCCTTCGTCCCGCCCGCTACCCCGCCTCGCACGGGGCGGCGAGGTCCTGCCGCAGGGTCTCGGCCGCGACCAGCACGTCGCCGAGCTGGTCCTCGACGAGCGGGCGCGCGGTGGTCAGCGCGTCGGGGCCTGCGGCGACGACGGTCGCGCGCAGGTCGGCGACCGCCTCGCGCAGCGTCGCGGCGTCCCTGCGCGCGGTCCCGTCCGCCGCCGCGACGGCCTGGGCGGCCTCGGCCTGCAGTGCCTCGAGCGCGGCCCGAGCCTCGTCGGCCGTGACCGTCGCGGGATCCAGGTCCCGCACGGCCTGCGCAGCGTCACGAAGGCCCTCGACCTGCGCGCACACGTCGGTCGCCTTCGCCTGCTCCGCCTGGGACGCGCACCCGGCCAGCACGAGCCCCAGACCGATCCCGACGAGCGTCGCACCGCACCGCACCCGACGGGTGCGGGCGAGCACGGCGTGACCCCGAGCCGTCATGACCGCTCCGTCCCCTTGCCCCGCTGCTGCGGGCCGTTGCCATTGTCCGGACGACGACGAACCCGCGACCTCACCCGTGCCGGGTGAGCACCGGCGGCGAGATCCAGGCCGTGCGGCTCGGGCTTGCCGGGTGCGGGACCTGACGTAGGCCGCGCGCGCCCTCGGCCGGGTCAGACCGTGGTCGGACCCGGCAGGGCCCGGATCGATGCTCCAGGACGACGCCGGGCGCCGCGCACGCCGGTGATCCTGGGCGCATGCCGTTCACGCTGTCGCACGCTGCTGCCGTCCTCCCGCTCGCGCGCGGGCCGCTGGTCCCCGCCGCGCTCGTCGTCGGGGCGATGGCGCCGGACGTGCCGTACTTCGTGAAGCTGCCCCGGTACGCGGGTGCCTGGTACGAGCCGTTCGTCAACGCGACGACGACGCACCACTGGCCCGGTGCGCTGACGGTCGCGGTGCCGACCGCCGCGGTGCTGCTCGCCCTGTGGTGGCTGGTGCGGGCGCCGCTCGTCGCGCTCGTGACCAGGCAGCGCGTGCACCCGGGGTCCGCCGAGCGTGCCGGGCGGCTCGAGCGCGCCGGGTGGATCATCGCGTCGCTGGTGCTCGGCGTCGCGACGCACGTGCTGTGGGACTCGTTCACGCACGGCGACGGCTTCCTGGTCGAGCGGGTCGACGCGCTGCGGGAGCCCGCGTTCGGGGGGATGGACGTCGCGCGCGTGCTGCAGCACGTGAGCACGGTCGTCGGGCTCGTGGTGCTCGCGGTGTGGGCCGCGCGGGCGTTCGCGCGGTGGCGTCAGCGCGGGGGCCGGGTCGAGGTGTCGCGCACGAGCGCGGCCGTGCTGGTGGGCGTCGCGGTGCTCGGGCTGGCCGCGGCGGGGCTCGCGGTGGCCCGGGGCGTCGCGCAGGACGAGCCGG
>NZ_LFKW01000060.1:17661-28929 GCF_001040865.1 Cellulomonas sp. A375-1
GATCGTCACGACGTCCGGCGCGGCGGTCGTCGGGGCCCTCGTCCTCTACGCCGTGGCGCGTCGGCTCACCGAGGGCGTGCAGGAGCGTGCGACGGACCGCGTCGACGCCTGACCAGCCGACCTGACGTGCCGGCCCGGGTGCGTGGCACGCGGAGAGCCCGTCGTCGGGTCCGGCAGGAGCTCCGGATCGCTGACCTGCGGCGATGCGGCAACGTGGGCACAGGTGGACGCGGGGTAGCATCCGGGCCGTAGCATCACGCCTGCTCTCCGCTCGCGTGGGTGTGGGAGCAGCAGGTCGACGACGACGATGCAGACGGACGGGGGCACGGCGTGCCGAAGGGCGCAGCTTCGAGGACGGACGGCACCGCCCGATCGGTCGGTGTCCGGGACGTCGCTGCGCACGCGGGCGTCTCGCTCGGGACCGTGTCGAACGTGCTCAACAACCCCGACCGCGTGGGCCCGGCGACGCGTGAGCGCGTCGAGTCCGCGATGCGCTCGCTCGGGTTCGTCCCCTCGCGCGCGGCGGGTCAGCTGCGCAGCCGCCGCTCGGAGCTGATCGGGCTCGTCGTGCCGGACGTGGGCAACCCGTTCTGGGCCTCCGTGCTGCGTGGTGTCGAGACCGTGGCCGACGAGGCGGGGCTGACGATGGTCATCGGCTCGACGCACCAGGACCCGGAGCGCCAGGAGCACCTGCTGCGCGTGCTGAAGAGCCAGGGCGTGGACGGGCTGGTGATCGCGCCGATCGTCGACCGCGCCGCGGACTGGGCGCCGTTCGAGGACCGACGGTTCGGCGTGGTGACGCTGGAACGGCAGGGCGCGGACTCGACCGGCGCGTGGGTGAGCCTCGACAACGTCGAGGGTGCGCGGCTCGCGATGTCGCACCTGCTGGACCACGGGCACCGGCGGATCGCGCTCGTCAACGGGCCGGCGTCGGTCTCGTGGTGCGCGGAGCGGCGTGCCGGCGTGGTGCTGGCGCTCGCGGAGCACGGGCTCGAGGCGCGCGACGTGGTGGTGGACGTCGAGGTGTGCGACCTCACGGTCGACGAGGGTGCGGCGGCGATCGCGCCGCTGCTCGACTCGCGCTCGGTGACCGCGGTGATGTGCGTCAACGACATGCTCGCGCTGGGCGCGCTCCTCGCGATGCAGGAGCGGGGCCTGCGGGTGCCGCAGGACGTCGCGCTGATCGGGTACGACGACGCCGACTTCGCCCCGGCGCTGAACCCGTCGCTGAGCACCGTGCGGCAGCCGTCGTTCGAGATGGGGGTCGCCGCGGCGCGCCTGCTGCTGCGCGCGGACGGCCGTGACCCCGGTGAGCACGTGGAGTTCGAGCCGCAGCTCGTGGTGCGGAGCTCGACCGCGCAGGTGGCGCCCGCAGGCCTCTGACCTGCGCAGACGCGTCGTGATCCCTTGGTGACAGTGACTGTCACCGAACCGTGACCTTCCCTGCTTGACACCCGGCGACGGCACGAGGCACTCTTGAACCGGTTCAGAGAATGAACCGGTTCAAGCCCCTCTTGCGCCGCGCTCGTCGCGGCGCTCGATCCAATGGAGGATCCGTGACCAGGACGTCCGTGACCCGTCGCGAGTACGACGAGTGGCTCAACGAGGCGGCCAGCCTGGCCCACGCCCTGCGGTACCCGGTCACGCCCGAGATGGTGAACGACAGCGCCGGCATCATCTTCGGGGACGACCAGTATGACGCCTTCGAGAACGGCCTCTGGTCCCGCGAGCCGTACGAGGCGATGGTCATCTTCGAGTCGCTCAACGAGCCCGCCGTCGACGGTCTGCCCGCCGCCGGTGCCGCGCACGCCGAGTACTCGGGCCTCTGCGACAAGCTGATGATCGTCCACCCGGGCAAGTTCTGCCCGCCCCACTTCCACCAGCGCAAGACCGAGAGCTACGAGGTCGTGCTGGGCGAGATGGAGGTCTTCTACTCGCCCGAGCCGGTGCGCGTGGGCGACGAGGACGTGCTCGAGTTCCGCCCGATGCCGGACGGCGAGGCCTGGCCCGAGGGCGTGGCGCTGCCCGCCGGGCGCGAGGACTCCTACTCCCGGCTCACGAGCTACGTGCGGCTGCGCGCGGGGGACCCGAAGTTCGTCATGCACCGCAAGCACCTGCACGCCTTCCGCTGCCCGGCGGACGCGACGACGCCGCTCGTCGTGCGCGAGGTCTCGACGTACAGCCACGAGCCCACCGAGCACGCGCACGACAAGGCCGTGCCGCTGCCCTCGTGGGCGGGCCTGCACGACAACGCGTTCGTCGCCGAGGCCGCCAACACCGGCCGGCTCGCGACCGCGATCGTCTGACGCCGCGACCCCCTTGAGAACCAGGCGTCTCCGCGACCCGGAGCCGCCCCAGCAGGACCTTTCAGGCACCACCCGTTTCAGGCACCACCCGTTCCAGAGCACCCGAACAAGTCAAAGGAGACACCTCTCGTGCGTACCCTCACCCGGGTCATCGGCCTGAGCGCCGCTGCCGCCCTGCTCCTGTCGGCCTGCGCCAGCGGCGCCGACGACACCTCCGACGCCGGCACCACCGGCCCGAAGGACTCCGGCGCGTCGGTCGAGTTCGAGGCCAAGGACCCGCTGAAGATCGGCTACTCGGTCTACGACCTGCAGAACCCGTACTGGCAGTCGTACTCGGCAGGCGTCAAGGCCGGCGCCGACGAGGCCGGCATCGAGGCGATCGTCGTGGACCAGAAGTCGGACCAGAACGCGCAGGTCTCCGGCTCCCTCGACCTGATCAACCAGGGCATCTCGGGCCTCATCGTCACGCCCGTGCAGCCCTCGGCCCTGCCCTCGACGATCGACGCGGCGCACGCCGCCAAGATCCCGGTGGTCATCGCCGACATCGGCACCGCGGGCGACTACGACGGCTACATCCTGTCGAACAACTACAACGGTGGTGAGCTCGCCGCCCAGCACGTGATCGCCGAGCTCGGCGACAAGCCCGGCCCGCACAAGGTCGGCGTCATCGAGCTGCACGCGGGCTCGGTCGTCGGCGAGGAGCGCGTCGCCGGGTTCGTCGACACGATCAAGGCGAACGACGCGTTCGAGATCGTCTCGTCGCTCGACGGCAACGACACGGTCGACGGTGGCTTCGCCGCCGCGCAGGACATGCTCTCGGCCAACCCGGACCTCGCGGTCATCTACGCCGCGAACGACGACTCCGCGATCGGCGCCCAGCGCGCCATGGAGACGGCCGGCAAGTCGGTCGCCGACGGCTTCTACCTGATCGGCTTCGACGGCTCCGACGGCGCGCAGGACCTCATCAAGCAGGGCCTCATGAGCGCGACCGTCGCGCAGGACCCGTTCGGCCAGGGCAAGAAGGCCGTCGAGGCCGTGCTCGCGCTCCTCGAGGGCAAGGACCCGGGCTACGACGACGCCGCGGCCAAGACCGTCTTCTTCCCGGTCGAGCTCGTGACCGCGGAGAACCTGGCGGACTTCCAGGCCTCCCGCGCCTCGCAGAAGTGACCCCCGGTGAGGGCGGGGCCCCACCGGCCCCGCCCTCACCCGTCAACACGTCAGGAGGAACGTCGATGGCGGCACTGCTGCAGGTCGTGGACGTGGTCCAGGAGTACCCCGGTGTGCGGGCGCTCAAGGGCGTCTCGTTGGAGCTGGCGCCCGGGCAGGTGCTCGGGCTGGTCGGCGAGAACGGCGCCGGCAAGAGCACGCTGATCCGTGTGCTGGGCGGCATCGAGCAGGCCGTGAGCGGCTCGGTGCTCGTCAAGGGCACCGAGCGCACGTTCCGCAGCTCGGCCGAGTCGCAGGCCGCGGGCATCAGCGTCGTGAGCCAGGAGTTCCGGCTCGTGCCTCAGCTCTCGGTGGCCGACAACGTGTTCCTCGGGCACGAGCTGACCGGCGTGGGCGTCGTGGACCGGCGCACCACGCGTCGTCGGACCGCCGAGCTGCTCGACCAGCTGGGCCTGGACCTCGACCCCGACCGTCCGGTGTCCTCGCTGACCGTGGGCGACCGCCAGATGGTCGAGATCGCCCGCGCCCTGTCGCGCGAGTTCGACGTCCTCATCATGGACGAGCCGACCGCCGCGCTGAACGGCGCCGAGACCACGCGGCTGCACGAGATCGTGCGGCGCATCGCGGCGCAGGGCAAGGCCGTCGTGTACGTCTCGCACCACCTCGACGAGATCTTCGACATCTGCGCCGACGTGGCCGTGCTGCGTGACGGCGCGCTCGTCGCGCACGCCCCCACCGCCGAGCTCGACGAGGCCCGCCTGGTCGAGCACATGCTCGGCCGCAAGCCGCAGACGTTCGAGCGCGCGGCCGCGACGTCCGACGAGGGCACGGCTCGCCTCGAGGTCGTCGGCCTGCGGGTGCCCGGCGTCGCCGAGCCGTTCGACCTCACGGTCCGCGGCGGCGAGATCGTCGGCCTGGCCGGGCTCGTCGGCTCGGGTCGCACCGAGCTCACGCGCGCGCTGTTCGGCGACCTCACCTCGGCCGGAGAGATCCGCGTCGACGGCAAGGCGGTGCGCCTGACCAACCCGCGCGAGGCCGTGCGCTCGGGCGTCTTCATGCTCAGCGAGGACCGCAAGGGCGAGGGCATCCTGCCGCACCTCGACGTCACCGAGAACGCGATGGTCTCGCGCGACCGCTCGACGCTGCCGCTGCTGCGTCGCCTGTTCCCCGTCCCGGCCGACGAGCGGGCGCAGTTCGCCAAGCTCCGCGCCGACATGCGCATCCGCGTCCCGCACGGTCGCCAGCTCATCGGCAACCTCTCGGGCGGCAACCAGCAGAAGGTGCTGCTCGGCCGGGCCCTGCTGTCCGGCTGCTCGGTGCTGCTGCTCAACGAACCGACCCGAGGAGTCGACGTCGGCGCCAAGGTCGACATCTACCAGCTCATCAAGCAGCTCGCGGACGCGGGCGTCGCGGTGGTCGTGTCCAGCTCGGACGCGCCCGAGCTCGCCGCGATCGCCGACCGGTGCGCCGTGTACTTCGCGGGCCGCCGCGTCGCCGAGCTGCGAGGCCGCGACGTGACCGAGGACAACATCGTCGGCGCGTCCGTCGGACAGACCGCGCAGGAGGCGACCCATGCCTGACACGACCCTCGCCGCGACGTCGACGGCGGCCCTCGTCGCCGACGAGCGCGCGCGCTCCGCCGAGCTGGCCCGCCGGGCCGACGCCCGGCGCAACCTGCTGCAGAACGCGGGCGTGATGATCCCGTTCGTCCTGGTGCTCGTCGCCGGGGTCGCGGCCGTCCCGAACTTCGCGTCGGGCTCCAACGTCACCAACATGCTCGTCAACGCGGCGATCCTCGCGATCGTCGGGTACGGCATGACGCTCGTCATCGCGGTGCGCGGGATCGACCTGTCGGTCGGCTCGGCGCAGGCCCTCGCGGCGTGCATCGCGGCGTCCGCCGTGAACTCGGCCGGTCCGCTCGTCGGCGCGGTCGTCGGCATCGCGATCGGTGCGGGGCTCGGGCTCGTCAACGGCGTGATCGTCACCCGCCTGCGGGTCCCCGGCTTCATCGCGACCCTGTCGACCATGAGCGTGTTCCGCGGGCTCGTCCTGCTGTTCACCGGCGGCGCACCGATCATGATCGCCTCGAGCGGGTTCAAGTCCGTGGCCACCGGCTCGGTGCTCGGCATCCCGGTGCCGTTCCTCATCGCCGTGGTGATCGGCGCGGGTGCGTGGTTCGCGCTCGACCGCATGCGGTTCGGCAAGCACGTCGTCGCCGTCGGGGGCAGCCCCGAGGCGGCGGTCGACACGGGCATCAGCGTCTCGCGCGTCGTGCTCCTGTCCTACCTCGCGGCGGGTGCCGCGGCCGGCATCGGCGGCGTGCTCCTGGCCAGCCAGCTCGGTGTCGTCAACGGGTCGGTCGCGACCGGGCTCGAGCTGCAGGCCATCGCGATCGTCGTCCTGGGCGGCACGAGCATGGCCGGCGGACGCCCGCGGATCATCGGCACGTTCGTCGCCGCGCTCCTGCTGTCGATGATCAACTCCGGGCTCAACCTGCTCAACGTCCCGTCGTTCTACCAGTACGTCGCGCTCGGAGCCCTGCTGGTCTTCGCCCTGAGCATCGACGGCGCGCAGCGAGCGGCGGTCCGCCGCATGCTCGAAGGGAGGCTCTCGTGACCACCACCGTGACGACCCCGTCGGCGGGCGTCCCGTCCGTCGAGCAGGACGCGCGCCCGGGCGTCGGGCAGGTCCTGCGGCAGTTCGCCGGGCGCCAGTACCTCCTCGGGGTGCTCGTCGTGCTCTGCGTGGCGGTCGGGATCGCGCGACCGTCGTTCTGGGGCTCGGGCAACGTCTCGAACGTGCTGTTCCAGGCGTCGTTCGTCGGGCTGGCGGCCTGCGGCATGACGCTGCTGATCGCCGCGGGCCTGCTCGACCTGTCGGTCGGCGGCGTGATCGCGGTCGCGTCGATCGCCGTGGCGACCGTGCTCCCGCACACGACGATCGGGACGGCGCTGCTGCTGGCGCTCGCGATCGGCGCGGTGCTGGGCCTGGTCAACGGCCTGCTCGTGACGTACGTGAAGATCGCGCCGTTCATCGCGACGCTCGGCACGCTGTACCTGTTTCTCGGGGCCGCGTTCATCTGGACGTCGGGCAAGGTCGTGCCGATCACGTCGAGCAACTACCGCGGCTTCACCACGGGCTCGGTCGGCTCGGTCCCCGTGCCGTTCGTCGTCTTCGTCGTGCTCGCCGTCGCCACCTACCTGCTGCTGCAGCACACGTACTTCGGCCGGACGCTGCGCGCGTTCGGGTCCAACGAGCGCGCCGCGGTCCTCGCCGGGCTGCCCGTGAACCGGGCAAAGGTGCTCGTGTTCGTCGTCGCCGGGGTGTGCTTCGCGCTCGCCGGGATCTTCATGGCCGGGCGGCTCTCGTCGGCCGAGGGCAACATGGCCACGGGCTTCGAGATGAACGTCATCGCGGCCGTCGTGGTCGGTGGCACCGCGCTGCGCGGCGGACGCGGCACGGCGTTCGGCACGGTCGTCGGCGCCCTGCTGTTCGCGGTGCTCAACAACGCGCTCAACCTGCTGGGCGTCGCGTCCTACTGGCAGTACGTGCTGACCGGCGCGGTGCTGGTCGCCGCGATCGCGGTGGGTGCGCGCCGGTCGTCGGCGGCCGAGGTGCGGGGTGCCGGCTGATGGGGTTCGGCGCTGACTCGATGCTCGTCGACGAGTCGGTCCGCCGGCTCGTCGGCGCGCCCGACCAGCTCGTCTCGGTCGACCGCCTGATCCGCGACGAGGGTCCGGGCCGCGGTGCCCCCGTGCTCGTGGTCCGCAACCCGTCCGGCATCTCGTTCGAGGTGCTGCTCGACCGCGCGCTCGACCTCGGCTGGGCCGACGCGCCCGGCCTGCCGCTCGCGTGGCGCTCGGCCCGCGGGCCCGTCGCCTCGTCGCGGTACGAGCCGCACGGCGCGGGGTGGACCCGCACGTTCGGCGGCGGGCTGCTGTCCACGTGCGGGCTGGCCTCCACGGGCGCGCCGTCCACGGTGGACGGCACGCACCACGGGCTGCACGGACGCGTCGGGCACATCCCCGCGGAGAACGTGCGCTGGGGCCTGGTCGACGACGAGGGCGCGCCGGCCGTCGAGATCACCGGGGACGTCGTCGAGGCCTCGCTGGGCGGCCCGTCGCTGCGGCTGTGGCGCCGGATCGTCGCGAGCGTCGAGCGACCCGAGCTGCGCGTCGAGGACCTCGTGACGAACGACGGCTTCCTGCCTGCGGGTCACATGTACCGGCACCACCTCAACCTCGGCCACCCGCTCGTCGGACCGGGCACGGTGGTGACGGGGACGGTCGACCCGTTCGCCGAGCGCGACCGTCCCGGCAAGCCGCGCGGGCTGCCCTGGACGCTCGACGTCGCCGAAGGCCCCGCACCCGAGGCGGTCGTGTACTGCCGTCCGTTCCCCGGTCCCACCGCGTGCGTCCTGGTCACCGCGCCGGACGGCCGGGCCGTCGAGATCGAGCAGGCCACCGACGGCTGGCCGCTGCTCGTCCTGTGGCGCGACCCCACCCCGGGCGTGAACGTGCTCGGCGTCGAGCCGTCCACGTCGCGCGACGGCGGTCGCGCTCAAGCCGAGCAGGACGACGAGGTCGTCGTCCTGGATCCCGGCGAGAGCCGGGCCTACCGCACGGTCGTCCGCGTCGTCGAGTGAGCACCCGGCCTGGTCAGTGCCGGATCTCGCCCCGCACACCCGTCAGCTGAGAGAGGATCCATCCCGTGAGCACCCTCGTCGTCCCCGGCGTCCCGCTGCCCCTCGTCCCGTCGTCCGAGTCCACGTGGGAGGTGGACGCCGACGGCCGCCTGCAGGTGACTGCGGCCCCGCTGAGCGACATCTTCGTCGACCCGGGCGCGGGCGACGGACAGGTCAACTCCACGTCCATGCTCAACGCGGGGACGCTCCTGGCCGCCGCACCCGAGGGCGACTTCCAGCTGAGCGCGCACGTGAAGGTGGACTTCGCGGCGACGTTCGACGCGGGCGTCCTGCTGCTGTGGCTCGACGAGACGCACTGGGCCAAGCTCTGCTTCGAGTACTCGCCCGCGGGGGAGGCGATGGTCGTCTCGGTGGTGAACCGGCACGTCGCCGACGACGCCAACGCGTTCGTCGTCCCTCGCCACGACTTCTGGCTGCGCGTCAGCCGGATCGACAACGTCTTCGCGTTCCACGCGTCGCCCGACGGTCAGGTCTGGTCGCTCGTGCGCGTGTTCAGCCTCGAGCGGCCCGGGGTCGCGCTGCGCGTCGGGTTCGAGGCGCAGTCGCCCACGGGCGACGGGTGCGCGGTGACGTTCAGTCGCACGCGGCTGGTCCAGGAGCGCCTGACGGACCTGCGCGACGGCTCCTGACTGCGCTGACCCCGGGGACGCCCGGCTGCGGGCTACCGCGCCCGGGCGTCCCGCAGCGCGACGTCGAGCTTGCTCGAGATCGTCGACGTGATCGTCTTGACGTACGTGTTCGTCAGGTGCGAGCCCTGCCGGTAGGCCAGCACGTCGCCGAACACCGCGCGGCACACCCCGCCGGGGCACAGCGTCGGGCGCAGGTTGATGATGCCGACGCCGCCCGCACGCGCCGCGGCGCGCTGCTGCACCGCGGCGGTCGCGCTCGTCGCGGAGAACGAGCAGCGCCACGGCCGGTTCGGGTTCTTCGCGACGCACGGGTACACGTCGCCCGTCGGCGGGCCCGGGTTGTCGAGCACGACGACGACGGGGATGCCCATCTCCTGCACCGTGCGCCACCGCGAGGCCAGGCCCTGCTCCATCGCCGTCTCGGTGGCCCGCGTCTGCCCGGGCAGCCGCCCCACGCTCATGTACTGGTTGGTGACGACGAGGTCGGGCTGGTGCCGCTCGAGCGCCTTGAGCGCCGAGCGGTTCCACGTGTCGCACGCGGGGTAGGCGGCGCCGCTGCGGTCGATCGACGCGTCGGAGAACGAGCACGCCGACTTCGTCATGATCAGCACGCGCCAGCCGCGCGCCTGGGCGATGCGGATGAACGCGGGCGCGTACATGCCCATCTTCGAGTCGCCCACGAGCGCGATCGTGTGCCGCGCGGTGGTCGTCGCGAACTCGCAGACGACCGCGCGCGTGCTCGCGGCGTCGGCGTGGCAGCGGCGGCCGGCCCACGGTGCGAGCGTCGAGCGCGCGTCGTAGTACCGGGGGTAGTCCTGCGTCGCCCTCGACGGGGTCGGCCGGTAGGTGCGCGTCGCCGCGGCGTCCGCAGCGGGCTCCCCGGTGGCCGCGAAGGAAGGTGCGGCACCCGCTCCGGCGGCGAGCGGCGCGGCCAGCGCGAGGCCGACGCACGCGGTCAGCAGGCGACGAGGAAGGGTTCCGGAGCGCACCCCACCACGATGACGCACCGTGCCGCGTTCCGTCGCATCGGAGGCCGCCACGCGGTCGGAAACGGCCGTGTGAGCAGCGTGACAACGGGTTTTCGCTGGTCATGGGGGAGACTAGGGGTGGCTCTGCGCGGCACATGGACCAGCGCGGGCCCGCGTCCTGGGTGTGAAAGTGCCTGGTGGGCGCCCCCTCGACGCCCGAAAGGCGACACCCTTCGTGACCAGTTTCTCCTCCCTCGGCGTGCCCGAGGTCCTCGTCCGCACGCTCACCGAGCGCGGCATGCCGGACGCCTTCCCCATCCAGACCGCGACGCTGCCGGACACCCTGCGCGGCCGCGACGTGCTCGGCCGTGGCCGGACCGGCTCGGGCAAGACGCTCGCGTTCAGCCTCCCGCTCGTCGCCCGCCTCGCGGGCCTCGTCCCCGGCACGACGATGGTCAAGCACGTGCCGAGCCGCCCCACGGGCCTCGTCCTGGCCCCCACGCGTGAGCTCGCGACGCAGATCGCCGCGACGCTCGAGCCGCTCGCCAAGGCCGCGCGCCTGAGCGTCACGACGATCTTCGGCGGCGTCTCGCAGCGCCCGCAGGAGTCCGCCCTCAAGGGCGGCGTCGACATCGTCGTCGCGTGCCCCGGACGCCTCGAGGACCTCATGAAGCAGGGCGTCATCTCGCTCGCGGGCGTGCAGGTCACCGTGCTCGACGAGGCCGACCACATGGCCGACCTCGGCTTCCTGCCCGGCGTGAAGCGGATCATGGCGGCGACCGACAAGCGCGGCCAGCGCATGCTCTTCTCCGCGACGCTCGACAACGGCGTGGACAAGCTGGTCGCGGCGTTCCTCAGCGACCCGCTGCGCCACTCGGTGGACACCGACCGCTCGCCGGTCTCCGCCATGACGCACCACGTGCTGACGGTCGCGGACGCCGACGACAAGCGCGACATCGTGCAGCACCTCGCGTCCGGCACCGGCCGCCGCGTGCTGTTCACGCGCACCAAGCACGGCGCCAAGAAGCTGGCCAAGCAGCTCACCACCGCGGGCGTGCCCGCCGTGGACCTGCACGGCAACCTCGGCCAGGGAGCGCGCGAGCGCAACCTCGAGGCGTTCTCCACCGGCGCGGTCAAGGTGCTCGTCGCGACCGACATCGCGGCGCGCGGCATCCACGTCGACGACATCGAGCTCGTCGTGCACGTCGACCCGCCCGCCGAGCACAAGGCGTACCTGCACCGCTCGGGCCGCACCGCGCGCGCCGGCTCCGCTGGTGACGTCGTGACGATCGTGCTCCCCGAGCAGATCTCGGAGGTCCGCACGATGACGCGTCAGGCGGGCATCAAGGCGACCCCGCAGGCCGTGCGCCCCGGCGCCCGCGTGCTCACCGACCTCGTCGGCACGCTCGCGGCGCCCGTCAAGCCCGTCGCCCGCCCGACGACGACCGCGCCGACCGGCCGCCGGCCGCAGACCGCCGGCGCCGCCGCGGCGA